>CAZJNQ010000099.1:0-7789 GCA_964547475.1 uncultured Porphyromonadaceae bacterium | reverse complement strand
TTGAGGAGATCTATTATCTTCATGGAACGGATTACGGTCTTGAGGTTGAGTACAAGCTTTATCATTATTTTCAGTACATCGAGGCAACCTGGGGCAAAATTTTACCCTACGAGCGGCGGAATTGATTATTTTCAGGCCGGTAATCGAGCCTGAACCATGACCAGCAAAGAGAGACTCCGAACCACACTTGACCACCGGGAGCCCGACCGGGTTTGTGTTGATTTTGGTGCCACAGCGGTAACAGGGATCCATGTTTCCGTCCTGACCAAGCTATGGGAGCGTGTCTTCGGCCAGCACGATTACCGTGTCAAGGTGATCGAACCCTACCAGATGCTGGGTGAGATCGATCCCGGCCTTCGCGATGCTCTCGGGATCGATGTCATCGGCATTTTGGGACGGACCTCCCTGATCGGAACGGATGAGGAAGGCCCCTGGAAACCGTTCAGGATGTTCGACGGAACGGAGGTCATGATCCCGCATAACCTCAATTTCACCATTGATCCGGAAAAAGGCGACCTCCTGGCCTATCCGGGAGGGGACATGACGGCCAGACCCAGCGTGCGCATGCCGGCGGGCGGATACTTCTTCGACACGATCATCCGGCAGGATCCGATCGATGACAATCACCTGGATCCCGATGACAATACCGAAGAGTTCCAGTTGCTGAGCCCTAAGGAACTGGACCATTACCATACAAAGAAACGCTGGATCGACAGGAATCCCGAATATGGAAGCCTGCTGGTGATCCCGGGAACGGCTTTCGGCGATATCGCCCTGGTCCCCGCTCCATTCATGAAACATCCCAAAGGTATCAGGGACATCCAGGAGTGGTATATCTCCCCGCTCGTCCGGAAGGATTATATCCTGAAGGTTTTTGAGAAGCAGTGCGAGATCGGTTTGCAGAATATTGATACGCTCGCCGGGATATTCGGTGATTCCGTGCAGGTTGTGATGGTCAGCGGAACCGACTTCGGAACCCAGTCCACCACGTTTATTTCTGTAGAGACCTACCGGGAAATTTACAAGCCCTTCCATGTTGCGGTGAATCGCCGGATCCATGAGAAAACCAACTGGAAAACCTTCATTCATTCCTGCGGAGCCGTCCGCGACCTGATCCCCGAATTCATAGACGCCGGATTCGATATTCTTAATCCCGTGCAGATATCGGCTGTCGGGATGGATGCCCGGCATCTGAAAAAAGAGTTCGGGAAAGACCTTGTTTTCTGGGGCGGCGGTATCGATACGCAGAAAACCCTTCCCTACGGCACCCCGGAAGAAGTGTACCGGGCGGTCAGGGAACAGATCGACATTTTTGCCCCGGGAGGCGGATTCGTTTTCAATACCGTCCACAACATCCAGGGCAACGTTCCGGTGGAAAACGTCGAAGCCCTGTTCCGCGCCCTGAAAGGTTAAAAGATGTTAATTCCCCTTTTTTCAGGATCAACTTTCCAAACAGTTGACTACTCATTGCCGTCACTTTTAATCAACTTTAAGACATAAATCCACTTTCCTATGCAGTATAATACATTTAAAAGACTGATTATCAGTTCATCGATTCTGATAATCTTCTTATTCAACCTGTCCTCCGCCGGATCCTGCCAGCCAGGCGGAGGGTACCTGACTTACGACCAGATGACTTCCACGATCAAGTCGCTGGTGAGCCAGCATCCCGGACTGGCCAGGCTGGAATCCCTGGGCCAGACGGCAAAAGGACGTGATCTGTGGGTCCTCACCCTGGCCAAAGAGAACACGGTTCCTGTTTCAGAGCGGCCGGGCCTCCTGATTGCCGCCAATTTCGAAGGCGACCACTTGATCGGCAGCAGCCTCGCTGTGGCAACCGCCGAATACCTGCTGGCCGGCTACGGGACCGACCAGGAAGTGACCACCTGCCTTGACCAATCGGTCGTTTACATTATCCCGCGGATGAACCCGGATGGCGCTGAGCAGATGTTTGCGCCCATCGTCAGCGGTCAAAAGACAAACACAACCCCGTTCGATGCCGATAACGACGGCCGGCTGGATGAGGATGGACCGGAAGATCTGAACGGCGACGGGTTGATCACTGTTTTCAGGGTTAAAGATGACAAGGGATTGTACAGGATCAGCACGGAAGATCCCCTGCTGATGAAAAAGGCCGAGCCATCAAAGGGTGAGCGCGGGGAATATTCGATCTATCCCGAAGGCATTGACAATGACAAGGACGGATTCATCAACGAAGATGCGGCCGGGGGAACAGACCTGAACCGGAACTTCATGCATGCCTATCCTTATTACAAGGAAAATGCCGGCAAGTACATGGTCAGTGAACCGGAGACCCGGGCCCTGATCGAGTGGATGCTGAAACACCGCAATGTGGCCATCGTCCTTACCTATGGCGAGAGCGACAATCTCATCACTCCGCCGAACACGCGGGGAAACCTCAGTTCCGATCGCCCGCTGGATCTTCCCAGAGCGGCTATTGCCCAGAACGCCGGTGCGAACAAGGTGGGAATGATCCAGGCCGGAAGGGGTGGTTTTGACCGGTTCTCTTTCATGATGGGGGGTGGCATGCCCCGCGGATCCGCGGCGGAAACCGGCGGCACGCAGACAACGGCCGCATCGTCCCGGGCCATGAGGGGATCCCGCACGGCCGCAACAACATTTAATACCGCCGATCTCGACTATTTCACCAAAGTCAGTGAGAAGTACAAGGAACTGACCGGTATCCGGACCGCACCCGTGCTCCGGAATCCGGAAGGGGCCTTCTTCCAGTATGCCTACTTCCAGTTCGGCGTACCCTCGTTTTCGACACCGGGCTGGGGCATCGTTCTCCCGCCCGACACCACCCGCAGGGGCCGTCCCGGTGGCGGACGCGTTCCTGGGAACATCGAAGCACCCACCGATATGGGTGCCAACGCGGCAGCCGGAGGCGGACAGACCCGGACCGTGCAGACTACCGGAGGAGGGGGACCGGGCGGAGGTGACTTCCCGGGGCCGGGCGGAATGGGCACCCAGGGAATGCAATCAGGCAGGCAGCAGGAAACCGAAAGCCTGACTCCCGGCATTGACGCAACTTTCCTGAAATACCTGAAAGCCAATAACCCGTCGGGATTTGTCAAATGGCAGCCCGTCAAGCACCCGGAATACGGCGAGGTCGAAGTCGGGGGCTTCTCCCCCGCGGATATCAGCAACCCGCCGGCCGGTCAAATCCAGGAATTGGGAACCGGGCATGCGAAATTCGCTGTCTTCCTGACCACCCTCTACGCCAAAATCACTATCGCCAAAACAGAGGTGATCAACGAGGGAGGCGGGCTGTTCAGGATCAAGGCTGATATTTCGAACGAAGGGTTCCTGCCCATGGCTATCCGGCAGGGCGTCCAGGCCCGGGCCGTAAAACCCACCATGGTGCAGCTTGAGATCAAACCCGAAAAGATCCTCTCGGGCAATAACAAGACCAACTTTATCCAGAGCCTCGATGGATCGGGCATAAGGGTAAGCTATGAATGGCTGGTCAAGGGAAAATCCGGGGACCAGATCCCATTGAAAGTGGTTTCCGAGAAAGCCGGAACCGCCACAACCAACATCACCTTAAAGTAAAGGAGAATACACAATGAAAACAGCTTATTCATTCCTGACGAGCCTGGTGATAATGACCCTCCTGCTGGTCGCAACTCCTGCACCGGTTCAGGCACAGAAATATTTTTCCGACCCCCAGTTCAAGGTTAAGCTCGATTTTAACCGCTGGCATGATGTCAATGAGCTCTACAATGACATGAAACGACTGGAAAAAGCATTCCCAAAATTCCTGACAATGAGCAGCATCGGTAAAAGTTTCGACGGCCGTGACATCATGGTCATGACCATCAATAATCCCCAGACGGGCGATGAATTCTCCAAGGCCGCCATGTATATCGATGCCAACATACACGGAAACGAGATCCAGGGCGGCGAGGTCTGCCTCTACACCATCTGGTACCTGATGGAAAATTATGGACGGATAGAGCAGGTCACCCGCCTTGTGGATGAACGGGTTTTTTATATCATCCCGACCGTCAATCCTGACGGGCGCCAGTATTTCATGGAACAGGACGGCGGAAATTCCCGCACCGGGCATGTTCCCGTTGATGATGACAATGACGGGCTTTACGATGAAGATGGCCCGAATGACCTGAACGGAAACGGCTTCATCGAGACCATCCGCAAATACGTGCCGGGTGAAGGCGATTACAGGATCAGCCGCACGGATAAAAGGATGATGGAGCGGGTTCCGTTCGGCGAGAAGGGTGACTATATCATCCTGGGTGAAGAAGGCATAGATGATGACGGGGACGGCCGAGTCAACGAGGACGACAAGGGCGGTTACGATCCCAATCGAAACTATGCGGCCGACTGGCAGCCCACCTATGTTCAGAGCGGAGCCATGGATTACCCGTTCCAGCTGCCCGAAGCCAGGGCAGTCAATGAGTTCATCATGGCCCACCCGAATATTGCCGGCGTCCAGGCCTACCACAATTCCGGCGGGATGATCCTGCGGGGTCCCGGCGCCGAATCCCTGGGCGAGTACCCGCAAACCGATGTCAGGGTTTATGATGAACTGGGGCAAAACGGCGAACGGATACTGCCCTACTACCGGTATGTTATCCTGTGGAGCGGCTTGTATACCGTTCATGGAGGTTTTATCGACTGGACCAGCGAAGGCCTGGGGATATTGTCGTTCTCCAATGAACTGTGGAACAGCAGCCAGTATTTCAACAGCCCTGAGTTGCAGAAACAGGCTGAAGAACCCGACAGTCCCATCGGCCGGTCGCGAAGCCGTTATTTCTTTGACGACAAGCTGGAATTCGGCGACCAGTTCATCGAATGGAAGGAATATGACCATCCGCAATACGGAAAGGTCGAGATGGGTGGCGAGTGGAAGAAATTCCTAGGCCGCGTTCCGCCCCGGTTCATGAATGAGGAACTGTGCCACCGGAACATGGCCTTTACCCTCTATCAGGCCAGCGAAATGCCGAAGATGGAAATCGGCGAAACCAGCGTCAAGAAGATCGGTGACGACGTGTACCGGGTCTGGATCGATTTCACGAATAACAAAGTGGCTCCCACCATCATGGGCCGTGCCGCTCAAAACAACGTGGTACGCCCCGACCTGATCACCCTCGAAGGCAAGGCCGAAATCATTTCAGCCAGCTGGATCAGCAATAAGGCTACTTTCGATTATTTGAACCCGATAACCGAACTGATTGACCAGAAACAGCTCGACCGCCTGATGATCCGGAACGGCCATCCCGGCAAGACCACCAGAACACTTCAGTACCTGGTCAAGGGGAAAGGAAAGATCACCGTGACGTATGACTCGGTGAAGGGGGGAAAGGTGAGTACGGAGGTGAAGTTGTGAGGTGTAGTGAGGGATGATGAGGAATTGTGAGGGATGGTGAGGGATGGTGAGGAATTGTGAGGTGTAGTGAGGTATGGTGAGGTATGGTGAGAAAACCTCACAACACCTTAACTATACCTCACAATACCTTAACTTTACGCTCCTATTTGGTTGCTAAGGCGAGCAGTGTGACGTCCAATGGTATCATGTCATTGATGGCGTTGTCGCCCAGGTTGGCAAAGAACTTGCCCGAGGCGTACTTGACGTCATATTTTGAGCGGTCGAATGTTACCGTTGACTGAAATACATCGCCGATCCTTTTCACCTTGAAGGTCACCGGATGGGTTATGCCTTTTATGGTCAGGTCGGCCGTGACGGTGGCCTCGTCCTTTTCGAATTTTGTACTTTCCCTGATCTTCAGGAGTGATACGGAATATTTTGCAACGCTGAAGAAATCATCGGATTTCAGATGTCCGATGAGTTTGGCATTCCATTCGGCATCTTTCAGGTCCTCATTGACCATGGCGTTCATGTCAATCACAAATTCACCCCGTGTAAATTTTCCGTTTTTCAGGGTGAAGCTACCCTCTTTCAGTCCGATCGTACCCACGTGGTCCTTGCCCACTTTCTTGCCTGTCCAGCGCAGAGTCGATTTCTCGCTTATGACTTTATAATCCTGTGCGGCACCGGCAATACAGGAAAGCAGGAAGGCTGATAAAAGAAATATTGCGGTTCGTCTCATGGATAAAGCTGTTTAATGTATGATATTATAACATTAAACAAGCAGATGCCCAGAAGGTTTTGGAATCGTAAATAGTTAATCAATCAAATATCCCGCCAATACCTGGTTGGCAATGTTGGGGATCATGTTTTTACCAGCCGGCGCTTCGAACTGGTAGCGGAAAATCAGGTTGCCGGTGCGAAGGCTCGCAAAGAAACCCATCGCTTCGTTATAGCGCCAATAGATGCCCGCCTCGTAATCCTCAAAAACCGTCAGGGACGCATGCACCTGGAAACCGGGCCCGGTTTTAGCCGAATACCTGACCAACACCGAGGGTTCCAACCGGAGTTGATCGGAAAGGGCGAGAAAAAACCCTCCATAGGCGTAAAATGAACGCCCGAGCCAGGGATTCTGCCACAGGTCTTCCTTGGTGACATAGCTCAGGTCGCCAAAGGAAACACCGGAATCAAAGAGCTGGATGGCGGAAACTCCTCCGAAAAACCGCCTGGAAAAATAGTGGATCCCGGCATTGACATCCAGAAAATGCAGTACTTCGGTAGGATCATTGTCCAGCACATCGTCATATTTATCGCCATCAGGCCTGACCAGTCCCGATTTACCGATAATCAGCATATGGTAAACCGGCGCCAGGCCGAATGAGAGCCGTCCCTTATCGAGGAAGACATGGTAGGCGTAGTCGGTGTGAATGCCGATCTGCCGGATGTTTCCATACTCAATGTTAAACAGGCCTGCTCCGATGCCCACTTTACCGAAAGCATTTTCACCGCGGTTAAGGAAGCCCCTCGGATTGAACCGTTGGCGCTTGTCCAGGAGCGACTGGTGCCAGGTCACCGTCTCGTAAACAGGCGCCGATGGCATACCCAGCCATTGCTGCCGGATCGACAAGGTGACCGGGGAATAGGTCTTGGTTCCGGCAATGGCCGGGTTCGTCAGGAACGGGTTGATCAGGTACTGATCCGCCAGCGGCGTAATCTGCCCTGCAACAGGAATCCCCATCGCCCCCCATACAATCAATATGGATAATAATCTATTCAATCCTTTCACATTATCACATTTCCACATTTCCACACTTCCACTCTTCCACATCACCTCAGCACCATCACAAACCCTCTCAGCACCAGATTCTCATCGTCATTCAACCTGATAATATAATAATACGTCCCCATAGGCACATTCTGTCCATTTTCATCAGCGCCATCCCATGGTTCCGGATAGCCGCGTGTGAACGACCGGACCACCTTGCCATGGATGTCGAAAAGCCGCACTTCAGCGTCCGGGTAATATTTCAGCAAAGGGATGATCCATTTTTCATTAACGTCGTCTTCATTGGGAGTGATCACATTCGGAACCACGTTGTTCATATCGATCTTGATGTCAAAGCTCCGGCTGCAGCCCTGGGAGTCGGTGATCACAACGGTATAATCCCCGACTGCCAGTCCGGTAATGGCCATGGCCTGTTCTTCACCATTCATAGTGATCACATAGGGAGAAAAGCCGCCCGTAATGCTCTTGATGATGATCTGCCCGTCGGAGCATTCGTTGCAGGTGGGCGATTTCGGTTGGATTTTCGGGAAAATGGAATCGGGTTCCTTAACGGTTACCGGATCGGGGTAAATATTGGTACAAAGCTGGTCTTCCATTACCCGGATCCGGTAACCATCCCCGGAAAGCAGGAATTCAAAGAGAGGTTCATC
>CAZJNQ010000098.1:3255-7802 GCA_964547475.1 uncultured Porphyromonadaceae bacterium | reverse complement strand
GTGAAAAAAGGAGATATCCTGTTCAGCTACGAAACTGACAAAGCGGCCTTTGAAGTCGAAGCCGAAGCTGACGGTTTGTTGCTGGAACGGTATTACAACGAGGGTGATGAAGTGCCCGTGTTGAGCACCGTGGCGATGATTGGGGAAGAGGGGGATGAGGTTGAGGAGGCCGGAGCGAAGCGGAGATCCCGGTACTCCGGGATTGAGAAGGTTGAAATGTTGAAAAGTGGAAATGTGGAAAAGTGGAGAAGTGATGGAGTGACGGGTGAAACCATATTTGTTTCGCCGAGGGCCAGGAAAGCGGCTGAACGGTTGGGAATCACTTTGGAAGGGATCACCGGAACGGGTCCCGGGGGAAGGATCATTGAAAAAGATGTTCAGGAGGCAGCCGGCAAACAATCCCTTCCCACACCGCTGGCCAGGGAGATCGCACTGGAAGAAAACCGGAAGATGCCTGCTGCAGGTTCGGGCGCGGGAGGCCGGGTAACCTCGTTTGATGTTCTTGCCCCGGCCGGCGGACCGGCTGAAGAGGCTGAAATCCGGAAGGTATCGAACATACGCAGGATCATTGCCCAAAAAATGCACGAGTCGCTGATGAATTCAGCCCAGCTGACTCATCATACCAGTGCCGATGCCCGCCGGCTGCTGGAGCTGAGAAAAAAAGCCAAGATTCAATATGAAAAATCCGGCATTGTGGACATCACCATCAATGACCTGGTATGCTATGCGGTTATCCGTGCCGTGAAAAAGCATCCGATGGCCAACAGCCATTTCCTGGGCGACACGGTCAGGCTTTTCAGGAAGGTGCATCTGGGGCTCGCCGTTGATACGGAGCGTGGACTGATGGTGCCCGTCGTGAAGAACGCCGATGACCTGTCGATAAAGGAATTGGCTATGCAGATCAAGGAGGTGGCCGCAAGCTGTAAAAAAGGAAATATCAGCCCGGAATTGCTCTCCAGCGAGGCTGCTTCATTCTCGGTTTCCAACCTGGGAGCTTACGGCGTTGAAATGTTCACCCCGGTAATCAACCTTCCGCAGGTTGCCATCCTGGGAGTGGATGCCATCATCAACCGGCCGGCTGACCTGGGTAACGGCGTGTTGGGTTTCTGCCCGCATATCGGCCTTTCCCTGACTTATGACCACAGAGCCCTGGATGGTGCGCCGGCTTCGGCCCTATTGAGGGATATCCGGCTGGAAATAGAGAGACTTGAAGTGAACATTTGAAAACGACAATATTCTGAATCATGTATGACCTGGGAATCATCGGCGGAGGGCCTGCCGGCTATGTAGCAGCCGAAAGGGCCGGGCAAAAAGGCCTTAAAGTGGTGCTTTTCGACAAGAAAAAACTGGGGGGTGTATGCCTCAACGAAGGGTGCATCCCAACCAAAACGCTGCTCTATACCGCAAAGCTCTATGACAACGCCAGGGAGGGCGGCAAATACGGCATCGACTGCAGCGGGGTGACTTATGATTTCGCAAAAGTCATGCAGCGCAAGGATAAAGTGGTCACCCGACTCGTTGCCGGTGTCGCTGCCGCCATGAAAAAACACGCGGTTGAGGTGGTCAACGCCCACGCGACCATTGACAGGCAAGCCGCCGATCATATCAGCCTGCAAGCCGGTAATCAGCTTTTTGAATGCCGTAACATCCTTCTGGCCACGGGTTCAGAGGCCATGATCCCCCCGGTCAAAGGGCTTGTCCGTGAGGAAATCCTGACAAACAGGGAAATACTGAAGATATCCCAGGTACCCGGATCTTTGGCCATCATCGGTGGCGGCGTTGTGGGCATGGAGTTTGCCAGCATATTCAACAGCCTGGGTTCCCGGGTCACCGTGATTGAGATGATGGGGGAAATACTCGGGACCACAGACGCCGAACTAAGTGCCATGCTCCGGCAGGAGTACACGAAAAAAGGCATCGTCTTTCACTTGGGATCCCGGGTGACCGAAATCAGGGGCCGGGAGATCATCTTTGAAAAAGAGGGCCAGGAACTGAGGGTCACCAGTGACCAGATCCTGGTAAGCGTCGGGCGAAAACCCGTTTTGGAGGGTTTCGGTCTCGAAAAGCTGGGAGTTGAGGTGGCCCGCGGGGGAGTGAAGATCGATGAGCACTGCCGGACCAACATTCCCAACGTATATGCCGCCGGCGACATCACCGGCTTTTCGTTGCTGGCCCACACGGCCAGCCGGGAAGGCGAAGTGGCGGTCAACCATGTCTGCGGAATCCCCGACCGGATGAGGTACAATGCGATACCATCGGTAGTCTATACCAATCCCGAGATTGCCAGCGTGGGATTGACGGAAGAAGAGGCCCGAAACAAGGGAATTCCCGTC
This sequence comes from uncultured Porphyromonadaceae bacterium, assembly GCA_964547475.1. Taxonomy (GTDB): domain Bacteria; phylum Bacteroidota; class Bacteroidia; order Bacteroidales; family UBA12481; genus UBA12481. The sequence goes on along the minus strand of CAZJNQ010000098.1, from coordinate 5,469 downwards.
AAAGTGCGGACGTTGCCCATGGCCTATGCGGGGCGTTTCGTGGCCGAGAACGAAGGCAAGAACGGTTTCGCCAAGGTTGTCGTGGGAGACAAGTACAACGAAATCCTGGGCGTTCACCTGATCGGCAATCCGTCGTCCGAACTGATCTACGGAGCAGCCATTATGATCGAGATGCAGATGAGGATCCAGGATGCCCGGGAGATCGTCTTCCCCCATCCCACCGTTTCGGAGATCCTGAAAGAAACCCTTTTCACTTTTAATGAATAGTTAAATAACCGATTGGTCAAATAATTAACCGATTCCATGCCCAGAACGCTCAATATTGATCCGAAGCAGGTTAGGATGCCGAATTACCTGGCTTTCGGGAAAATACCTCTCAATCAGTACAACAAGACCCTTGCTGAAGAAAGGAACCGGTACACAGATGATGATCTTCTGCGGATATACCGCGACATGGTCATTATCAGGGAATTTGAGGTCATGCTCAACAAGATCAAGACCACGAACGACTATTCCGGTATCCATTACAACCATCCGGGCCCGGCCCACCTGTCCATCGGCCAGGAGGCATCGGCAGTCGGGATGGCCTATCATCTCACCATTGACGACTTTATTTTCGGATCCCACCGGAGCCATGGGGAAATCCTGGCCAAGGGGCTCTCGGCCATTCACCAGCTCGATGACCAGGCGCTGATGAACATCATGAAGACTTTTATCGGAGGCAGCACGTTGCGGGTTGTTGAACAAGGTCATGAGGGCCCGGTTAAAGATCTGGGCATCAAATTCCTGCTCTACGGAACCCTGGCTGAGATCTTTGCCCGCGAGAACGGATTCAACAAGGGGCTCGGCGGATCGATGCACGCGTTCTTCACCCCTTTCGGGGTATATCCGAATAATGCCATCGTGGGAGGATCGGGAGACATTTCCGTGGGGGCGGCGCTCTACAAGCTGGTCAACCGGAAGCCAGGCATCGTGGTCTGCAATATCGGCGATGCCTCTATGGGTTGCGGACCGGTATGGGAAGGGATCAGCTTTGCCACAATGGACCAGTTCCGCACTTTATGGAAAGAGGACTATAAGGGGGGCCTGCCGATCATCTTCAATTTCATGAACAACCAGTACGGGATGGGAGGGCAGACCTGTGGTGAAACCATGGGATACGGGATCCTGGCCCGGGTTGGTGCCGGCGTGAATCCTGAAATGATGCACGCCGAACGGATTGACGGGTATAATCCCCTCGCCGTCATTGATGCATTCAAGAGGAAGAAGCAGATCCTGGCCGACCGTAAAGGCCCCGTTCTGCTGGACACCCTGACCTACCGGATCAGCGGACACTCACCGTCGGATGCCTCCTCCTACCGGTCAAAAGAGGAAATCGAAGCCTGGGAGAGCCAGGATTCGATCCTGACTTATGGCCGACAGCTCACCGATGCCGGTGTAACCGATCTGTCCCATCTGGAACAGATCCGCACGGAAACCGTGGAACAAATGAAAAAGATCCTGACGCTGACCATCGATGACCGGATATCTCCCCTGCTTGACCTGGTGAGGCAACCTGAAACCATCAGCGGCATGATGTTCTCCAACCAGTCGGTCGACCGGATGGAGGACAGACCCTGTGACGTCCTGATGCCGCTGGAGGAGAATCCCAGGGTAAAATCTATCCGCGGAAAGGAAAGGTTTTACCTTGACCAGCAAGGCAATCCGGTTTCCAAGCTGAAGCAGTTCCAGCTCCGGGACGGTATCTTTGAAGCCATCATCGACCGTTTCTACAAGGATCCCACACTGGTCGCCTATGGTGAGGAAAACCGGGACTGGGGAGGTGCTTTTGCGGTTTACAAGGGATTGACCGAGGCCCTGCCTTATCACCGGCTTTTCAATTCCCCGATATCGGAAGGCGCTATTGTCGGTACCGCGGTTGGCTACGGAATGTGCGGAGGAAGGGTTCTGGCGGAGATCATGTATTGCGATTTCCTCGGACGGTGCGGGGATGAGGTGTTCAACCAGCTTCCAAAATGGCAGGCCATGAGCGGGAACGTGATCAGGATGCCGGTGGTCATCCGGGTGTCGGTCGGGTCGAAATATGGCGCCCAGCACTCCCAGGACTGGTCGGCCCTGGTCGGGCATATCCCGGGACTCAAGGTGGTTTTCCCGGCCACCCCGTATGATGCCAAGGGACTGATGAACGCAGCCCTTCAGGGAACCGATCCGGTG
>CAZJNQ010000098.1:1542-3155 GCA_964547475.1 uncultured Porphyromonadaceae bacterium | reverse complement strand
TACGAACCGGTCATCGAATCGGTCAAAAAAACCGGCTTGATCCTCCTGACCAGCGATGCCTCCTCACGCGGCTCGTTCCTGAAGGAAATGGCGCAGACCATCACCGAGTTGTCCTTCGATTACCTGAACGCCCCGCCCGTTGTAGTGGGTTCCAGAAACTGGATCACACCCGCCTACGAGTTGGAGAACTGGTTCTTTCCTCAGCCCGGATGGATACTGGATGCAATCCATGACCGGCTGATTCCGCTGAAAGGTCATCATTTTACCAGTAACCCGACTGCCAGCGAGCAGATCAGGCGAAACAAAATGGGAGTATAGAACATGTCTTCAGGCCCGATGCAAGTTCCCGAAGTCAACGCGCACATCCACACGCCTTACTCGTTCAGCGCGTTCACCGGTATCGGCCAGATTTTCGAAATGGCCTTGCAGGAAGGGATACAAGTTGTCGGAATCAATGATTTTAACGTAACCGACGGTTATGCTGAGTTTTACGATCATGCCCGGTCAAACCGTATCTATCCCCTGTTCAATATCGAGTTTATCGCTCTGGACCGTGACATGCAGAAACAGGGAATCCGGATCAACGATCCCAACAATCCGGGCCGGATATACCTCAGCGGCAAAGGACTGGATTTTCCCGCCCATTTAGAGGACAAGAGCAGGAAAGTGGTGGATTCCGTGATCCGCGAAGGGCACAGGCAAATACGGACCATGATCGAAAAAACCAACCGCCTGCTGGCTGAAGCGGGTACGGGAATATTTCTGGACTTTACAGCGATCAGAAAAAGGCATGCCCTGGAGATCGTCAGGGAGCGACACCTGGCCAAGGCGCTCAGGACAGTCATTCTTGAGAAATATCCTGCGCCTGAAGACCAGAAAGGAATTCTGGCCCGCCTGTATGACGGCCGTTTTCCCACGGCTGATCCTGCCAATGAGGCAGCCACGGAAATCGAGATCCGGAACATCCTGCTGAAGGCGGGCGGCAGGGCTTTCGTCGAAGAAGACGAAAAAGCCTTTCCCACCATTGCCCAGGTGCAGGGGATCATCGCCGGCAGCGGGGGTATAGCCTGCTACCCGGTACTCCTGGATGATGTCGAGGGGAACCTGACCGATTTCGAATCGGACTGGCACAAATTGTACGAAGAACTCACTGCCAGGGGTATCTTTTGCATCGAGCTGATCCCCCGCAGGAATGATCACCAGGTATTGAAAAACTTCGTGCACTTTTTCAGGGACCAGGGTTTTATCATTCTCTTCGGGACCGAGCACAATACTCCCGAGCTGGCGCCCCTGAAGGTCAATTGCCGTCACGGGGTGGAGTTGGATCCAGACCTGAAGCAGATAAGCTACCAGGGAGCGTGTATCCTTGCCGCTCACCAGCATCTCAGAGCAAAACGGATGAGCAGCCCTGTTCCCTCCTGGAACACGCTTGACTTAAACGGCAAAAAAGAGATCATCAGCACCGGGAAAACCGTAATCAATCGATTTATTAATTCCTGATTATCATGATCAAGCAACTTGAAGAACTGATCGAAATATCCCGCTTTTACGGCCAGGACAAGGAATTTGTGATCGGCGGCGGCGGCAATACCTCCTGGAAGGACGCTGACAAC
>CAZJNQ010000098.1:0-1442 GCA_964547475.1 uncultured Porphyromonadaceae bacterium | reverse complement strand
TACAAGAAACTGGAATCGGAAATCTCGTCCTACCGGAAACGGTTCGGATACGACCCGAAGATCATCCTGGTGAGGAACCATGGCGTTTTCATCAGCGCCGATACCGTATCTGAAATCAGGGAGCTGTATGCATATGCCTTGAAAAGTGTCACTGACCGGATCACAACGAGTTGCGTGACAGAGGATCTTACTGTTCCGGAAAAGGTTGTGGATGTTCTTCCAGCCGTCCGGATGCTCTTATCCGACGAAGGGATCCGGATCACCAGGATCCGGAATAATTCACTGATCCAGCATTTTGCAGAGAATCCTGAAAATACCGCCCTGGTTTCGCTTCCCTTCACGCCGGACAACATCGTCTATTGCAAGGCCAGGCCTCTTTATATCGCCTGCTCCGGAACGACGAACGAGATCATCAGTGAATTTCGCGACAAACTGGAGGTTTACCGCAAAACTTACGGGTACAGCCCGAAGATGATCCTGGTCAACGGCTTTGGTCTTATAGCTGTTGAAGAGAGCAGTAAAATGGCCGATCTGCTGCTGGATGTTTTTGAGGACCTGATGAAGATCAGCCGGCTTAGTTTATCCTTCGGTGGGCCTCACTTTCTGGCTCCTGAGCGCATCACCTTCATTGAAAATTGGGAATCCGAGAATTATCGCCACAAAGTGTCGCGGGGATCAGCCGAGGGTAGAGTGTTAAACAGAATAGCTATCGTTACGGGTGCGGCACAGGGATTCGGCAGCGGGATCGCTGAAGATCTGTTCCGTCAGGGAGCCAATGTCATCATCGCTGACCAGAATGAAACGAAGGGTAAGGAATTCGCGGATTATCTGCGGAAATCAGCCCGGAACAACCAGGCACGGTTCATCCAAACGGATGTTTCGAGTGCCCGGTCGGTGGAAAACCTGATCCGTGAGACCGTGCAGGAATTCGGGGGACTGGATATCCTCATCAGCAATGCCGGCATTCTGCATGCCGGAGGGTTGGATGAGATGACACCGGAAACCTTTGACCTGATGACGCGGGTCAACTATACAGGTTATTTTCTGTGTGTAAAATATGCAAGCCGGGTCCTTAAGATCCAGGCCGGATACAAAAAAGACCATTTCACGGATATTATCCAGATCAATTCCAAATCAGGTCTGAAAGGCAGCAAGAAGAACTTTACCTATGCAGGGGGAAAATTCGGAGGCATCGGGCTTACGCAATCCTTTGCCCTTGAGCTCATTGGCTACCGGGTCAAAGTGAATGCGATCTGCCCCGGGAATTTCTTCGACGGTCCTCTTTGGTCCGATCCGGAGCGGGGGCTGTTCATTCAATACCTGCGATCGGGCAAGGTTCCGGGTGCCAAAACGGTTGAGGACGTCAAAAGGTATTACGAATCCCAGGTTCCTGCAGGGCGGGGCTGTACGGTGAGCGATGTGATGAAAGCGGTTTATTATGT
>CAZJNQ010000097.1:0-7874 GCA_964547475.1 uncultured Porphyromonadaceae bacterium | reverse complement strand
ATTCACGATTCACGAGTCACGAATCACGAGTCACGAATCACGAGTCACTTAGCCTGAAATCCAGCTGCCTCTTCAGCAGGTTGGCCCTGGATATCTCAATCCTGACCTTCTGCCCGATGGTGAACCGGCGACGCGTATGGACACCCGTCAGGCAATAATTGCGGTCGTCATATTCATAGAAATCATCATCCAGGTCCCTCATGGGGACCATGCCCTCGCAATGGTTCTCGGTCAATTCCACATAAAAACCCCATTCGCTGATACCGGAAATGATCCCCTCAAATGTCTGTCCTATCTTGTCCTGAAGGAACTCCACCTGCTTGTACTTCACGGAAGCTCTCTCAGCATTTACGGCCCGCTCCTCCATCGTGCTCGCTTTCACACAAGCGGTTTCTGTTTTTTGCTGGTTTTCAGAAGGTTCTCCAGCCAGGTAGCGGTCCAGCAAGCGGTGCACCATCAGGTCGGGGTATCGTCGGATGGGCGAGGTGAAATGGGTATAATGCTCGAATCCCAGCCCGTAATGCCCTATATTCTGGGTTGAATACCTGGCCTTTGCCATAGCTCTGACGGCGAGGTTTTCAATGATATACTGCTCGTTCTTGCCTTCGATATCCGCCAGGAGGCGGTTCATGGATTCGGCAATGGACTTATGGCTGGCGGTCTTGATGGAATAACCGAACTGATGGATGAAATTGGAAAAACTTTGCAGTTTTTCGGGATCCGGCCGGTCGTGTATCCGATAAACAAAAGTGCGGGGGTGCTGGCCTTTCCTGACCCTGCCAATCCGTTCGGCCACCCTGCGGTTGGCGAGCAGCATGAACTCCTCGATCAGCCAGTTGGATTCACGCGATTCCTTGAAATAAACCCCGGTCGGCCTTCCTTGTTCATCGAGATGGAATTTGACTTCAACCCTTTCAAAGGAGAAGGAACCCTCCTTGAAACGGTTCTGCCTGAGAATCGAAGCCAGCCGGTGAAACTGGAGAATCTCTCCTTTCATGTCCCCTTCGCCCGTTTCTATGATCTGCTGGGCTTCTTCGTAGGAGAACCGCCTGTCGGAATGGATGATCGTGCACCCGAACCATTGACTCAGCACTTCCGCTTTGTCATCCATCTCGAAAACGGCTGAATAGCAGAGCCGGTCGGTATGGGGTTGAAGCGAGCAGAGTTCGTTTGAGAGCTTTTCGGGCAACATCGGGACCACCCGGTCGACCAAATAAACCGAGGTGCCCCGGGCATACGCCTCCTTGTCGATTTCCGAGAAGGGCTTGACATAATGACTCACATCCGCAATATGGACCCCGATCTCCCAGTTACCGTTTGGTAACCGTTTGATCGAGAGAGCATCGTCAAAGTCTTTGGCATCGGCCGGATCGATGGTGAAAGTGGGGGCTTCGCGGAAATCACGCCTTCCCGCCATCTCTTCACCGGTAATCTCACGCGGCACCAGTTCGGCCGCCTGAAGCACCCGGGGCGGAAATTTATAGGGCAACTCAAATTCGGCCAGTATCGCATGGGTTTCTGCCTCATGTGTGCCGGAAACTCCCAATATATCAACCACTTCCCCGAATGGATTCTTAGCTCCCTGGGGCCAGTCGGTGATCCGGGCAACCACTTTTTGGCCTTCCTCTGCACCCTTCAGGTTCTTGGGATGGATGAAAATATCGTAGGGCATGTCACGGTTGTCTGGTATCAGGAAATAGTAACCCGATGAACGTTCAAGGGTCCCGACAAAAGTCCGTTCCCTCTGCTCCAGGATCTCGACAATTTCACCGACCATCTTCTGTCCTTCCCTGCGGGAATAGACGTAAACTTTAACTTTGTCTCCGTTCAGGGCCCGGTTCAGGTTTTTACCGTTCACATAAACCTCATCCTTTGTTTCTTCCGATATAATATAAGCCGATCCCGAGCGCTTCATCTGGACAGTGCCGGTAATATAAGCTCCACGGATTTTCAGCTTGTATTTCCCACGCTGGACTTCCGTAACCTGGCCGCTCCGCACAAGCTCGTTCAGTATTTTGATGATCAGATGCCGCTCCGCAGGATCTTTGAGCTGCAACCTTGAACTGATCTGTTTATAATTCAACGATTGGGCGCTGTTCTGATTGAAGATCCCGATGATTTTGCTGCGCAGGTTTTTCTTGCTTTGGGACCTTGAATCAGAACCTTTGCTTCTTCTGGACATGGCAATAATTTTGTGGCAAAAGTAGCCAAAATCAGTTCTACAATCCTGATTTACTATAATTTTGAGTCAATTAACCATCTCCCGGTGCACCCGTATTTCCGCATAAAGTCATCGGTTTTAACCGTTTTGCTGATGCTGCCCGGCTTTATCAGCCTGGCGCAAGATCCCTATTTCAAGCGGTTCCGGGTTGAAGAGGGTTTGCCATCGAATGAGGTATACGGCATTGCCTTCGACCGCAACAACATTCTGTGGGCCACCACCGACCGTGGTGTCTGGCGGTTTGACGGCTACCAATCGAGACAATTCACGGTTTCGGAGGGTTTAAAGGAGAATACTAACCTCAGGATCTTCGTTGACCGGCAGGACAGGGTCTGGCTTTCATCCATCAACAATCACCTCTTTCGGATCATCAATGACTCGGTTTACCTGCATCCATTCTCTGACCAGACCAACCGCCAGGGTTCCATGGACAGGCATATCCAGCAATTGCATGAAACAGATGACGGTTCGCTTTGGCTTTCTTACAACCGCCCCGGTCTTTACCGGTTTTCCCCGGACAAACCTCCCGAACTTTCCACCGGTCACCTGAAAGGACATGAAGGAGCATCGGTCTGTATTTTTCTGGATTCGACCGGTTACTGGTGGGATATGATCGGTTTCCCGGATACCAGCCGGATCATGACCAGCGTCATAGCCGAGGAAAACCGGATATACATTACCAGCGGAATCCGAACCCTGAACAACGATTTCAGAAAATACCTGCACCGGATCGGTCCTGCAGAATTCCTTTTCAGTTATTCCAACAAGCTGTTCCATATCCGTGGTGGAAAGCTGATCGCTGAACGCAGTTTTTCCGATGACATCCTGAGCATTTATGTGGATAACCGGGGCGGATTCTGGGTGGGTTTGATGAACGACGGAGTCGCTTATTTCAAGGACGGCAATTTACAGCCTGGTCCGCGAAAATACCTCCTGGGCGAAAGTGTTACCGGGATCACACAGGATTATGAAGGCAATTACTGGTTCTCTTCCCTGACCAACGGGATTTACCAGGCAGTATCTCTTGACCTGATCGTTTATCCGGTTTCTCAGATCATTCGTTCAGATAATATCATCACCGGCATGGCATCAGACGGAATGAACCTGGTCCTCGGCACCCAGACGGGCCGGCTTTTTAAAGGTTTGCCTGAAGTTCCTGATTATTATTCATTCAAGGAAATTCCCCTCGTCATCAGCAGCTATGGGCCGGTCAGGAAAATATTCTTCACGCGTGATGGCCACCTCCTGGTTTTAAAGTCGGAACTTCTTGAAACAGATCTGGCCGGACGTCCGGCCGGGATCAGGATCAGGAAAACCTATCCGTTTGATTATACCCCGGTAGGCAATGATAGGTGGACGGTCGGGCTGTCGGGTAGCGTTGAGACATATCAGGCAGGGAAACTGACGGACCGGTGGGATCCTGAACAAACTGCCAAACTGTTCCCGAAGGATACGGCATTTTGGCAGGCAAGCCAAAAAGTAAGGATTGTTCATTATGACACTGACAACCGGCTGTGGCTGAGCGCCCAGGAACAGGGCGTTTTTACGTTCGATTCACATGGACTTTTCCGCTGGAATTCCATCGACACCCTGTTGGGAAAACGGACGCATGAAATCATCCAGGCAGGCCGGAATATGTGGATCAGTGTGGCTGATTATGGAATTTCTGTGATCCGGCCCGATTCTACTATCCTCCGTATTACCCAGAAGGATGGCTTGTCAAGCGATATCGTTGACTGCCTGTTTGCCGAAAGCGAAACGGTTGTCTGGGCCGGAACCAACAAGGGAGTGAATCGGATCACCATCGCACCCGATGCAGATTCAGTGGTCGAAATCAGGCCTTTCACCATCCGGGAAGGCCTCCCTTCAAACCGGATCTATAAAATCATCAGGCACCAGGGAAACCTCTGGCTGGCAACCAACGAGGGGGCCGTCTGCATCCTGAACGGCTACCTGAGATCCAACCCGGTGAATCCCACACCGGTCTTCGATACCATTTTTGTCAATGGCGCCAGTCGCGACCTGATCCGGTATCCTTTATTAAAGCCTGATGAAAGAAATCTGGTCTGGACATTCAGGGCCATCAGCTACCGGATACCCCATGACATCAATTACCGGTACTACCTGGAAGGCGTCGACCGGGATCCGGTGATCACGCAGAACCTCGAAGCCCGTTACCCCGATCTCCGTTACGGAACCTATACTTTTCATCTGAATGCATCCTATACCACCGAATTCAATCCGGATATTGAACGATCCCTGACATTCACCATACGTAAGCACTGGTACGAAACCTGGCCTTTCCGGATCATCATGGTCCTGATAGGACTGGCGCTGATTTACCTGATTATCAGGATAATCTTGAATGATTATAAGGATAGGATACACAAGAAACAACAATTGCTGGAGGCCGAGAAAAAATCCCTGCTCTCCCAGATGAACCCCCACTTTATTTTTAATTCCCTCAACTCCATTCAGCACTTCATTATTCAAAACGATGATTATCAGGCCAATAATTATCTGTCGAATTTTTCATCCCTGATCCGCAGGATCCTCGATAATTCCAAAAAGGACCTGATCTCCCTGAACGAGGAAATTGCGACCCTGACCCTCTATCTAGGCATGGAAAAACTCAGGTTTGAGGAAAACTTCGAATACCGTATCATTCGAGACCCGGGCATTGATTACAACCAGGCAGCCGTTCCCCCGATGATGATACAACCCCTGGTCGAAAACGCCATCTGGCACGGTATCATGCCCCTGGGTACGAAAGGCATGCTGACCCTGACTTTTTCAAGGGCTGACGCATTTGTCCGTTGCCTGATCCGTGACAATGGCATCGGTCGTGAAAAGGCCGCTACGTTAAAAAGTAAAAAGGAACCGCACCTGTCTACGGGAACAAGTAATATCATGGACCGGATCAACCTGATGAACCGGGTCCTGAAAAAGAAAATAGAATTGAAAATCACCGACCTGAAAGGTTTCGATGGAACTCCTTCGGGCACGGAAGTTGAACTGATCTTCCCGCTTACCTGGATTTAAATGCATATCAGTATGGAATCAAAGATCCGCACAGTAATCATTGAAGATGAGCATAAAAGCCTGATGACACTGGAAGCTCTGCTGAAGCGCTATTGCCCGGAGGTGGAAGTGGTGGGATCGGGGCGGAATGTCGAGGAGGGTATCAAGACCCTGGTCAACACGAAGCCTGACTTGGCTTTCCTGGATATTGCCATGCCTGACGGTGATGCCTTCGACCTACTGAACCGCATGGGTAAAGTGGATTTTGAGATCATCTTCATTACGGCTTACAACGATCATGCCCTTAAAGCCTTTGAGTTTTCAGCCCTTCATTACCTTCTCAAGCCGATCCATTACGCGGATCTGCAGCAGGCGGTGCAACGTTACCTTAAAGTCAGACCCGACCGTACCATTCAGTCGCGGCTGGATGTCCTGAACCATAATCTCGGCAATCATTTCGACAAAATAACCCTTTCGGGTATCGATGGGTTGGAAATTGTTGACATACAAGAAATTATCCGGATTGAAGCAGCCAGCAACTATTCACTGGTCCATCTGGTCAACAAGGATAGCCTGGTGGTGTCAAAAACCTTAAGCCAGTTTGAGGAGATCATGAAGGACCTGCATTTCATCCGGATCCACAATACCCATCTGATCAACCTCAGGCATGTCAAAAAATACCAGCGTGGCCAGGGCGGGATGGTGACCCTCGATGATGGTACTCAGCTCTCGGTTTCCCGCACCCGGAAGAGCGAATTCCTGGCCAGCCTGAAAAGCCTCAGCCTGTCCATCGGGGGTTGATCCACACGGGAAAACGTTCAGGGTACTCATCCAATCAAGCAGGGTACTCATTTCAAGAGGTTATTTCATTTGAGCTGCCTAGCTTCGCAGGAAAGAAATCCCTGATGATCCGTTCAACCCTTAAGAGGATTAAAGATAATGGGGAGTGGCACTCCCCCTTCAACCTGTCATTACTGCCCAGCGGAGTCCGCCAGGACTTGTGACCACCGCTATTGCCAGTTTCTAAATTAGCCAGGACACTCTCTACCCTCCTGGCTAATTTTTTTTTACTTTTATCCCGCCCAAAACACTGAGCTAAATGAGTGATCTTGTCATCTATAACACCCTGTCGAGGCAGAAGGAGAAATTTGAGCCCCTGCACCCGCCTTTTGCGGGACTGTATGTCTGTGGTCCCACTGTTTACAGCGATGCCCACCTCGGGCATGCCCGCCCGGCGATCACCTTTGACCTGCTTTTCAGGTACCTCAGGCACCTGGGTTACAAAGTGCGCTATGTCAGGAATATTACCGATGTCGGCCACCTGGAGAATGATGCGGACACCGGCCGGGACAAGATCGCCAAAACAGCCCTGATCGAGCAGATCGAGCCCATGGAGGTGGTTCAGCGATATACCGATAATTATCACCGGAACATGGACGAGCTGAATGTTTTGAAACCCAGCATTGAACCCCGGGCTTCAGGACACATTCCGGAGCAGCAGGAAATGGTTGCCAGGATACTGGAATCAGGATATGCTTACATCAATAACGGCTCGGTCTATTTTGACGTTGAAAAATACAACGCCCTTTACCACTACGGGAAACTCTCGGGACGGATCCTTGAGGACCTGCAAGCCACCACCCGTGAGCTTGAAGGGCAGGAAGAGAAACGCAATCCCTTTGATTTTGCCCTCTGGAAAAAAGCAGGACCCGAACATATCATGCGCTGGAAATCGCCCTGGAGCGAGGGATTTCCGGGCTGGCACCTCGAATGTTCGACCATGAGCACAAAGTATCTGGGAAATGTCTTTGATATTCACGGGGGCGGGATGGACCTGCTTTTTCCTCATCACGAGTGCGAAATCGCCCAGTCGCGTATTGCCACGGGTCAGGATTCGGTCAGGTACTGGATGCACAATAACCTGATCACCATCAACGGCCAGAAAATGGGCAAATCCCTGGGTAATGCCGTCACCCTTGATCAGATCTTTGCCGGTGACCATCCCCTCCTGGAACAGGCCTATGATCCCATGACCATCCGGTTTTTTATCCTGCAGGCGCACTACCGCTCCACCCTCGATTTTTCCAACGAAGCCCTTCAGGCATCTGAAAAAGGATTGGCCCGCCTTTTTAAAGCCCAATCACTCATCGGCAGATTACCTCTGTCTGAAGATACGTCGCTGGATATCCCGGCATGGGAGAGCAGGTGCTTCGACGCCCTGAACGACGACCTTAACACTCCGGTCATGATTGCCCACCTGTTCGACATGGTGCGCCAGATCAACCTGGTTAGCGATGGCAGGGAAAGGATCTCGGCCAGTGACCGTGACCACCTGGGCAGGATGTTCGGGATTTTTGTCACCGGTATCCTCGGCCTTGAGACAGATTCTTCCGGGCTTGCCGAAGCCGTTCTGCTTCCGAAAGTGGTGGACCTGCTTCTGGACGTTCGGCGGGAAGTCAAGAAAAACAAGGACTTTAACCTATCCGACCGCATCCGCGACGATCTGGGGAAAATAGGTATTACGGTGAAAGACAGGAAAGACGGAGCCGATTGGGAGATCACCTAAAACTCAAGGCAAAAGGAAAAAGGAAAAAGGAAAAAGTTTTGTTTAACCCCAGACTTCAGTCTGGGG
>CAZJNQ010000096.1:2158-8207 GCA_964547475.1 uncultured Porphyromonadaceae bacterium | reverse complement strand
GCCACCACGGATTTGTTCCAGGCGTCGCTCGACCAAAGAACAAGGCCTGCATCCGGTCCATCGGCCGCAACTCCGCAAACCCCACCCACGGCACTGTAAACGAACATTCTTTTTCCTGCGAAAGTCATGGGCATGATGGAGGAATGTGACATTTTCCATCCGCCGGGATTGGGTGTTTCCCATAATTTTTTTCCTGTGGCGCAATCATATGCTGCCATCAGGGCCGTTCCCCCGGTTGCTATGATGGCCCGGTCATGATCGATCAGCGGGCACTGGCCCGTATACCAGAAAGGCACTTCGGCAAGGTACTCCTTTTCAATGTCCAGCCCCCACAGGAAATCCCCGCTGAGCCGGTCGAGGCACATCACATGAGCCCGAGGGCCCAGGGTAAGGATATATTTTTCCGTGACGGCGGGAACGGTTCTCGACATGCCGTGATTCCTCCGGATCGTGACCCGGTAACCTCGCTGCCAGATCTCCCTGCCATCGGCAAGGTTGAAGCAGCGAAGCATATCGCAGCGCCTGAGTTCATCATAGTCAAGCGCATAGACGGCACCCTTCCAGATAGCCGCACCGGCATGACCTTCGCCCAGCTCCACCGACCAGACGATGTCCGGGGCCTTCCCTCCGAACCGGTCCAGCAGGCGAAAGCTGGAACGGCTGATATTGTCGAAATGCTCGCCACGGAACCGGGGCCAGGTTTCGGTCAGCCCGGTCAGGGTACCACCCGCATCAAAGAAAATTTCCCCGGGGATCACCTTTTCTGAAGCTGAATCTGCACGGGGGGGCCGGTTATCGGCACCGGGAAGAGCCGGGGATAAACCTCGGACAGGGTCATGGAAGAGCCACCAAAAAAAGAGCAGGATTCCGACAGCTGTTGTGACTCCGACGACAATATACCGGGTGCCCTTGGTCAAGTCAGGTTTTGCTTTTTATATCGAATGCCATCACCGAATTCCCGTGCCGGACGTAAAGAATGCCATCGCTGAGCACAGGATGGGCCCAATGCTGATCCGATCCCAGGGTTATCCGGGCCAGACCGGTGATTTTAAATTCGTCCGGATTGGCGGGGGCAATAAAAAGCTCGCCTTTCTGTGAATACCCGATCAGCAAACCATCCGCATAGATCACTACACCCTTGGTTGCGGCCAGGGACTTATATTTGATTTCACCGGTTAACCAGTCCACGCACTGCCATTCTTTCCCGGTTATGTCACCCGAACCGTACAGATACCCATTCACGAGGACGGCGCCTCCAATCCGGCTGTCGAAGGTTTTGGCAAACCACTCTTCCGTTATGGATGAGCCATCGGTGCTGAGTTTAAGCATCGGACCACCCTGGCTGTATCCGCTGAAGCAGAAAATACGGCCGTCCTGATAGATCGGTGTATTGGCATGCACCGACCACTCGTTCGTCTGCGGGTGCGACCAAAGCAGCTTGCCATCGGCTGCATCCAGTCCGATGATGTGGTTGGCCGTATGGGTTACGAGCAGTTTGCGCCCCGGGAGAGTGACAAGCAGGGGTGTGCAATAGGCCGAGAGCTCTCCCTTGCCGGTGCTGCTCCAGATGATTTTGCCGTTGAAACGGTTGAGCGCAACGACATTGTTCCGGATGCCACCGGGCGTGCAATAGAGCACGTCACCGTCAATCACCAGCGTTTCCGTTATTCCCCAGGTGATGTTCTTGCCGTCCAGGTCACTGAACAATCCTTTTTTCCATTCCAGAGATCCGTCGAGGGCATTCATGCAGTAAATCTCCCCCTTGCCGCTTTCATAATAGAGGAGGTCCCCGACGATGGTGACCGAGGAACGGGATCCCGGCCAGAGCTCCCAGAACTCTTTGCCGCATTCCCATTTGGCCATCAGTTCTCCTTTCAGGGACAGGACATAAATATAGCCGGTACTGTCAACCATGCCGGGGATATAGATGCGTTCATGGGCAATGACCGGTGATGAATGGCCTTTGCCAAGCCCATCATAGTGCCAGAGCATTTGCGGCCCTCCAGCCGGCCACTCTTTAAGGAGGCCTTTGTCCGGATAGATCCCGTTTGCCAGGGGCCCGCGCCAGTGAGTCGGGGTCTGGGCCAGGGCGACAGTAGTGAAGATCAGGGTAATCAGCGAGGAAAAAAGAGGTTTTAACATATATGAATACTTAAAAAACAGAGCCGCCAATTTACGGAAATCCGGTAATAATCAAACTGCCTGTCCGTCATTTAACCGACCTGAACCGTCATTTGCCGGTAGTTTTTTTATCCCGGGATGGATAATAGTTTTTTTTGGACCGTGAATAATTTTCTATCATTACACCGGCATTAGCAATGAGTGTTACAAAAAGCGCTGCGATCATCGGGGCGGGCATCGGTGGCCTGACTACGGCTGTTTTTCTGGCAAGGGCAGGATACAAGGTCACTGTTTATGAAAAGAATGGCTTTGCGGGAGGGAGATGCAGCCGCTACGTCAAGGATGGTCATCGCTTTGATCTCGGCGCGACCATTTTCCTGATGCCTGAAACCTACAGGCAGGTTTTCCGGTCACTGGGATTCGATCTCGACGAACTGTTTGAATTCAGGAAACCGGACACTCTCTACTCCATCTATTTTGATGACGGTACGGTCCTGGATTTCTCGGCAGACCGGGAAAAAATGCGCCTGCAGCTTGAGGCTCTCGAACCGGGGAGTTATGACCGGATGAAGGATTATGTTTCCCAGGGATATCATTTCCTGGAGTTGGGTATGAACCGGTTGCTGAACCGGAATTTTTACCATTGGTATGATTTTATCAACCTCAAGAATATCGGACTTCTTGCCCGGTTAAAGGTCCACCTGCGGCATTATGCGTTTGCGCGCCGGTTTTTCAGGAACGAACACCTCCGGATGGCTTTCACTTTTCAGAACATCTATGTCGGTCAGAGTCCATTCACGGCTCCGGCGCTGTTCGCCATGCTTCCTGCGGCTGAACTGGTACAAGGCTCTCTGTCACCCCGGGGAGGAATGGCAGCAGTACCTGAAAAAATGATGGCTCTTGCCAGGGACCTGGGCGTAAGCATAGAATTTGACCGTACGGTGGAGAAGATCCTAACCGGCAAACGGAAGGCGACCGGACTCCGCCTCGCCGACGGGGCAGTGATTCCCGCGGATATTGTCGTTGCCGGGGCCGACCTGCCCTACGTCTACAACCGCCTGTTACCCGCAAGCCGCAAGGCCCGCAGGCTCAAACGTATGCGATATTCCTGTTCGGCCCTGACTTTTCACTGGGCGCTGGATCTGACTTATCCCGGATTTTCACAGCACAATGTTTTCCTGTGTGATGAATACCGGGAATGCCTGGAGGCCATTTTCAGCAAGGATGTCATTTCCGGAAAACCCTGTTTTTACGTCAACCTGCCGGCGAGAAGTGACCCGGCTGCGGCACCCGAAGGGGCGGATACCCTGTCGGTGCTGGTGCCTGTCGGCCATGTTGATCCGACGCGTGTCACCGACTGGGAGCAGGTTAAATCAAAGGTCAGGCAAGCGGTTATCTCGCGCCTGGAAAAAGCCGGCTTCACTGATATCGGGCAGCATATAAAATTCGAGTTGTGCCATACGCCGGAATCCTGGCAGGAGACATTCAATGTATCGAAAGGCGCGACCTTCGGCAGTCTTTCCCATTCCATCTTCCAGATGGGGTGGTTCCGCCCTCACAACCGTCATGCCCGCTATAAAAACCTGTATTTTACCGGAGGCAGCACCCATCCCGGCAATGGAGTTCCGCTGGTGCTCCTGTCGGCCCAACTTACCAGTGAACGGATCATCAAGGAACAATCCTGATCAAACCATGGAAAGAAACCAGCAAGCCCAATTTTTCGAAATAGTCAACCGGATTGATTTTGCAGGCATCAGGAAGCACCCGAACATCCTGGTGGCCGCTTCATTCTGGGAGGAGGAAAGGTACCGGGCTGCCAAAACCTTCTACCGGTTCATGCGGCGTATTGATGATCTGGTTGATGACCGCAAGGCTGTCCATGACGGTATCAGCGACAAGGACCGGGTCCGTCTCACCGTCCGGATCGGGGAGTGGCTCGACCAGGTCCGCAATCCCCGCAACCGGCTTCTTTTCAAGCCGGATCTGGCCAGGGTGATCGGCCGTTTCAAAATGCCGCTGTGGCCCTGCGAGGATTTTGCCGCTTCCATGCTTTACGATATCAGCCATGACGGTTTTCCAACCCTGGAATCCTTCCTGGAATATTCATCCGGCGCATCGGTAGCCCCGTCATCCATTTTCGTTCACCTGTGCGGCCTCCGGCGATCGGGTGACAGCTACCTTGAACCCTTGTTCGACGTCAGAAAGACTGCAACGCCCTGCGCGCTGTTCAGTTACCTTGTTCATATCATCTGGGATTTTCAGAAGGACCAGCTTCAGCATCTGAACTATTTTTCAGATGACGTGCTGGCCCGGCATGGCCTGACCCGCCGGAAGTTGTCGGAAATAGCCAACGGATCCGGAATAAATGCCGGTTTCAGGGATATGATCCGGGAATATCTCGGACTCGCGGATGGATACAGAAAACAGACGGTCGAAGTCATAAAGGAGATCAGTCCGCTGCTTGAACCGTGCTACGCGCTGAGCCTGAAAATCATCTTCAACCTGTACCTGATGGTTTTTGAACGGATTGATCCGGACCGCGGTACTTTTACAACCGGTGAAATGAACCCCACCCCGGCGGAGATCCGGCAGAGGGTGTTGGACACGATACAAGGTTTCAGGGAGTGAGTTAACAATCACGAGTCACGGACCACGAATCTTCTTACCGGGCCTGGTTAAGGGACAACCCCCTGACGGAGAACGAGGAGCTGGATATCTTCTCGGTTCCGGAGGAGTTGTTTTCCCTGATGGAACCCGGCGAACAGATCCTGAAAACCGACCGGTTCATCAGGAGCCTGCCCCTGGAAGACCAGAAGCTGCTTGTTTATCATTGCCGGGGCCTTTCGCAGGAAATCATCCGGGAAACGATCGGCTATGAGTCGCCGGAAACATATTGGATCCGCCTTTCGGCGGTCGTCAAAGATCTTCAGAAAGAAATGGGCCATGAACCGGAACCGGACATCCCGCCTGAGCTAAAAGCCGTGGTCCGGCAGGTCGAATCCATAAGGGACAGTCTGGTCAAAGAGATTCTGGAGGTTTCTGACAACATCGACCGGGAAGCCAGGAAGAAAAGGAACCGCACAAGAGCCCTCTTCTCAATTTCCTGCGGATTGCTATTGCTCCTGGCCGCATTCTGGTTTATCTGGCCCAAATGGGTCAGGCCCGATGCAGCCGGCTTGTTTGATCAGTATCAGTCATCACTACGGATTGATACAGCGACGATTGATACCACCCGATACGACGGAAACAGGTTTTATGAAGCCCTGGATTGCTTCCTGTCGGGTGAACTGGTACCGGCCCGGGCGCTCTTCATGGAGCTGATTGCAGAAGGAACCGAATATGGGGTTCAATCGAGATGGTTTGCCGCCTTGATCGACCTACGGCAGGAAAACCTGGAATCCTGCCGCGAACAGCTCAGGCTCCTGAAAGAATCAGACCCTGTTTTCTTTGAGGCGTACGGCAGGAAGTTGTTGAAAAAATTGAAAAACTGAGAGAACCGGGGCTATGGGTCCTAAAGCCCGGATCAGGAGTTAAAGTGGTACAGGAACAGAAAGTATCCTTCAAAAACCGGTTTTGAATTATCACGGATTTCCAGCACGGCTTTCAGCCGCATTTTGATGATACCCCTCAGGTTGGTCGCTGAAATGAGCCAGACACGCAGTCGCAAGGCATCATTGACCTTAACGGGTTGCTTGAAACGAAAATCGTCTATGCCGTAATTCACCATCATTTTTACATTCCTGACGTCGACAATCTGAAGCCACAGATAAGGTAAGATCGACAAAGTAAGGTAGCCATGAGCGATTGTCCCTCCGAAAGGCGCTTCGGCCCTGGCTCTTTCCGGATCGGTATGAATCCATTGATGATCGAGTGTCGCATCGGCAAACTGGTTGATCCGTTCCTGTGTGATCACCAGGTAGTCAGACAC
>CAZJNQ010000096.1:0-2058 GCA_964547475.1 uncultured Porphyromonadaceae bacterium | reverse complement strand
TCGCATCGGCAAACTGGTTGATCCGTTCCTGTGTGATCACCAGGTAGTCAGACACTCCCAGTTCCTGTCCCTGAAGCTCGATAAAATCCTCAAATCCATTGATAATCCTTGGTTTCATGATAGGTGTATTTCATTTTATGCATCGGACTGAAAAACCTTCTTCTTTATCGTATTTCCAACGGTAAACACCCGGAGAGGAATAGATCAGGGCCCTGCCCCAGGCATGGATTTCGCTGGTGTAGCTGCCGGTCCAGAAAGTGGCCAGGTCGCCGATAAACCAGGAGAGGCCGTCAGCAGTCCGGAAACCGGCCGGCAGGGCAGTGAACCGGCTGGTGTTTTCACCGGTCCCACCCGAATTCCAGTCCCAGGTGGCTTTTATCTGGATACCCACAACCCCCGACTCCCGCCAGATGCTGCTGTCAGCTTCCGATGCATCCATTCCGAGGTGGATTTCAAGCTGTTTCCACTCGCCATCCGATGGAAGGCGCCAGCCTGAAGGACACGCTTTCCTGGCTGCATCCCATGTGTAGAGACGGCCATACGTCGCGCAGTTTTTGTCCTGGTTGTTATAGCACCACGAGCCGGCGCTGTCGATGCCGGCATAGTTCATATTCTCAAGAAGCCAGCTTTGATTTCCTATATTGATATAATGATAAACCTGGCTGTCACGTGTATCGGTGAAATACCCGTCCGACTCGATTTCAATTTCGCGGGGGGTGCAGGATATCAGAGCTAAAATAAAAAAAAAGGTTACTTTGGTTTTTACAGGCATTTCACTGAACTTTATATGAAGATATCAATATTACCAAAAGAACCGCTATGAAGACAAGAATTTCCTTCGCTTTAGCCCTCGTCCTTCTGCTGATGGCGGGCAGCTGCAACAAGATCAAGGATGCTTTGACCGTAAAGGTGGATACCGAAATTTCCGTGAACCTTCCCATTACCGTTGGTGAACCGGTATTGAAAACCACCTTGTATCCTTTCTCGGCAACCGAAACCCTGGATCCGGAAGAGAATGAAACCGTCCAGCTCTACCGGGAGCGCATCCGGGGGTATGAATTGACCGGGGTCCAGGGAACGGTATCAGGATTAAATACGGAATTCATCCTTTCCGGTGCCGTTCTGTCCGTGACAACGCCGACCCAATCCGCTGCATGGAGCATTGACAACCTGAATGTCACCAACGGAACCGTGATGACCTTTGACAATGCGGACGGCCAATGGACGACGATCAACGAAATGCTGGATTCGGGAGAGATCCTTACGATAACTTTCAGCGGGAATTCGGACAAACCGGCAGTGGTTTACACCCTGATCCTCCTGTTCAAGTTAACCGTAACCGCCGGGATCCTGGGCTAACCTAAACTTTTTCCTTTTTCCTTTTTCCTTTTTCCTTTGAACTTGATCCGGATGCCTGGTAGAGGCCTGTCGGATTGGCTCCGAGGAACACCGCTTCCATCAGGAGCCTGTCGGCTTTTTCCAGGCCGGCAAGCACAGCAGGTGCGGCTATGGGGTAATGTCTGACGGTAGCGAGATAGTCGCCGATAAACTCCAGGTCTTCGTCCGACGTGGCCCAGCCTCTGTTGTTGAACCGGTTCAGGTTCACCGGCCTTGACCACGACCGCAAGGATTTTTCCCCAAGGATATTGAAATAGAGATCGAAATAGGACATGATCAGTTCACGGACCGACCGGTAAACCGGTTCACGGTAGCGCAGGGCGGATGTGTTGGATTTGGCCACGGCTCCCCATCGTTCTCCTGACTGGAACACGGCGATCACATGATCATCATCGTTGTCAGCTACCATGTCCACGATCAGCGGAAGATGGCCCAGCTCCCGCAACATGGCGGCCGCAAAAAGAGCTCCTTCAAAGCAATGGGCTTTCCTTTCGGCCAGGACTTTCCTGGGCGAGCGGCATTCACCGGCGGGATTGTAGGGAATGGAATCCAGGAAAGCCTGGATGTCGTAAGGCTTTTTAAATCCGGATATGCTTCTGATCTCTTCAGGTTTCCACATCTTGATCACCTCCCGAAACTCATGATGGTCTGCATCTGGCC
>CAZJNQ010000095.1:0-8469 GCA_964547475.1 uncultured Porphyromonadaceae bacterium | reverse complement strand
AAAGCGGCCTTGAAGTAATAATTGCCAATGGTTCCCGAATTGGCGCCGGCCATCCCCATTTGGCTCAGGGGCCAGTAATTGATCTGGTTAGTAGTGACGCCGTCACCTATGTCAAAATCCATCCAGGTGTCTTCCAGAACCACGTCATACTGATAGGCTTCAGCCAGTTTCAGGTCGTCTATCATCCAGAAATACATTGCCATGCCATGCATGTAGAACTGGATCTGGACATTCGGCAGACCTGCTGCGACATCCGAGATATTGATCTCGACATTCCGGAATTTTACCGTTGTGACGTTGTTGCCGGACACTCCAAACCGCACGTCATAGGAGGCCCAGTGAACCCCTCCGTCGTTGGTCACCAGCATATCCAGATTATAGTTGCTGCAGCACAGCCGGAAATACTGGGAGAACTTGACAACGACCGAAGAAACAGCCGAGCAGTCGATCGGAGCGGTAATGATATAAGTATCAGACACATTGGAAGTTCCAACACCATCACGGAAATTGTACTCATCCATGGGAACAGCAATGAATCCATCCGATCCCGTGACAAAATGAGCGGGGGCCGCCTGGTTGGTAAACCTTCCGCCGAGGGTATCATTTCTCCACACCCAGACGTTGCCCAGGTCGGCATTGTCAGCGATTATCCATCCTTCGGGCAGCGTCCAGCCTCTCTCGTCAGCCGGATTGGCCCAATTAAATGAGGTTTCCCAAAAAACATCCCCGCTTGCCTTGTCAGGAACACCGAAGGTAGATTGGCCAACGGCAGCCTGCTGTTGAAAGGGGGCGTCCAGCGATGTCTTGGCGACCTGCCCGAAGGACAAGCCGGCAAGGCTCAAGACACAAAGTAACAGTGTAAATCTTTTCATTATCAACAGTTTTTGTTAAACATAAGATTGTATCCAAAATTACTGGTTTTGAACACAATAAGTATTTCCCATGATCCTGCCGGGACGAAAATGCGGATAAGAATTGGCAAACGGGTTGTCCTGCTCAATTACCGCCCTGATTGTTTTGGTAAGTATACTGCGGGCCCTGTTTCATGATTTTGCCTGAACAGCCGGGATATCACCGGATCCAGTACCCGAAGTTGATGAAGAGGATCGGAACCCAGCTTCCGGAAGCAGCCATCAGGGTGATTTCCAGTGGGCCAACCGGGCTGCTGTATCCATAGGTCAGTCCCGTTCCGAACAGGGTGGTCGAAGGATCGGTGACCTCGCTGAAACGGTCAAAAGCTTTTCCGATATTGGTTTTCCAGATAGCATAATGATTGCCTTTAATCCGGTACTGGAGATCAGCCCGCAAGACCACCGCATGATTGGCTGCCCTGTCCATGTAATTGCTACCCACGAAAGGAATGACACTTTTATGGTAGTATCCCAGTCCGCCGATGTAAGAGCGGTACGGGTAGGGTATCGAATCCCCGAACGATAGGGAGGCCAGCAATTGAGGCTGCAGGCTGAAGCGGGGCGAAAGCTCCAGGGCTTGCCGGTAGCGCAAGTCAACGATCAGTGCGGGGATAACCCCTTCAGTCGTGAAATTATTCACCTCCTTGATCAGGAGATCGGCCTTTGCACCCCGGGTCGGATAGGGTACCCGGTTGTAATGGTCCGATGAAAAATGGGTATACACGTTCAGCATCCTGCTGTCGAAGGCTTTCAGGTGCCAGTCCCCGACATCGGGTGAATTCCAGGCAATCTCTCCCTCGAGCCCCAGAGTGGCGGCGTACCGGTCGCGGAAAGTCCCGCGCATGACCGCATCCAGGAGGACATCCCTGTAAATATAGGTTCCGACCTTGCGGCCTTCGTCGTACTCATAAGCCTCGAACTGGTTGAATTCAGCCACCAGCCCGTATTGCTGTTTCCGGTTGAAGATAAAATAGTAGGAAGACTGGAGATACAGGTTTTCCCCGATATTCACCTCCACACCCAGCTGGTCGCCCTGCTTCCAGAGGTTCCGGAAATTGCCGCTTGCCAGAAGGGATGCATTGAAACGGTTATCGTAATGGAACCCGACATGGATCAGGTTTTGTTTCTTCTCTTCGGCTCGGACGGTTAGCTTGACACCGTCGCTGACCGGGTCGAGCTGGTAAGTTAGCTTGTTGAACTCGTTGGTTCCATAGGCACGCTGCAGCGCGCGGTAAATGTCATCCGGCTTGAGCCAGGCCGGAAAGGGGAGATTCATGCGGCTCTGAATATATTCCGCCCTGACATGCTCCAACCCGGTAAAAGCCATTTCCCTGACATACAGCGAATCCACCCTGGGAAGAGGAACAACGGGTGGTGGCCAATCGCTGAATCCTCTCAGCGTCCTGGCTAAACCGGAGAGGGTTTCCCACTGCTCCCGTGCATACCTTTCGCCATCCCGGATGATACTGTCGGTCAGGCTGAAAGTCAGTGTGCCGGCACCGGGCGTATCGGGCCGGATGAGAATGTTGCAGAGAAGGCGGTTCCGGGTGTTGATGTCCTCCCGGGTAAGGGAACTGATCTGCTTGAGGATGGATACGACGGACCGCAACTCATTCTTCTTGTAAAGGTTGCGCTGTACATCCACGCCGATAATGATATCGGCTCCCATCATTTTGAGATGATCAGCCGGGAAATTGTTGATGAATCCTCCGTCAATCAAGAGCTTGCCGTGAACCTCCACCGGTGTGAAGGCGGTCGGGATGGCCATGCTCGCCCTGACCGCATCCGCCAGGATCCCGCTTTTCAGGACCACTTCCTGGCCGGTGACTATATCCGCGCCGATGCAGAGGAACGGGCGCGGGAGCTTGCTGAACAGGCGTATTTTGTAAGCCGGCCAGGACATGCCGGTCAGCATGTTGCTGATGTTGGTCCCGGCTACCAAACCGGTCGGCAACTCCAGTCCTCCTTTGCCCAAAGGGAAAGCATAAAAATATTTTTCCAGCTCATCCCGGTATTCAAATGACATGTCCCTCCTGGGAATCTGGTCGGTCAACAGGGACTCCCAGTCCATCTCCCTGACCACCTTTTCCATCTCGGCCGGGGTCATTCCCATGGCGTACATGGCTCCGACGATCGATCCCATGCTGGTACCGGCAATATAATCCACCGGAATGCCTGCCTCCTCAATCACCTTGATCACACCGATGTGAGCCAGGCCGGCTGCACCGCCGCCGCTCAGGACCAATCCTACCTTGGGTCTTTCCTGGGAGAACAAGGAGAAAGGAGAAAGGAGAAAGGAGAAAGTTAAGAAGACAGATATTATCAGCAGGAGAGATTTCTTCATCGCATCGCCGGTTTGAATGGCTAAAGATACCGGATAAATTGAGATGTTCCCTGTGCCCTTATCCTGTTGCCAGCATTTCCTCGAGTCTCTCGACCATGGCCCTGGATCCCGTATAGAACGGAGTGCGCTGGTGGAGGGATTCCGGCTTGCGGTCAAGGATTCGCTGGAGTCCGTCGGATGCCCTTCCTCCCGCCTGTTCGGCTATGAAAGCCATCGGGTTGCATTCGTAGGCCAGCCGGAGTTTCCCATGGGGTGCAGCGGCCGTCTGCGGATAAAGGAAAATGCCTCCTTTCAGCAGGTTGCGGTGAAAGTCGGCTACCAGCGAGCCGATATAGCGCGATGTATAGGGCCGGCCGGTTTCGGGATCATTCTCCTGGCAGTACTTGATATATCTTTTGACTCCGTCAGGAAACCGGATGTAATGGCCTTCGTTGATGGAGTAAATGGTTCCGTAGGACGGCATGCGGATATCCGGATGGCTCAGGCAGAATTCCCCGATGGAAGGATCCAGGGTAAATCCGTTCACCCCCCGGCCGGTCGTATAGACCAGCATGGTGGAGGATCCATAGACCACGTAACCTGCTGCAACCATGCGCGTTCCCTCCTGGAGGAAGTCCTCGTTCCGGGCAGTGTGACCCCGCTCGGAAATCCTGCGGTAGATGGAGAAGATCGTCCCGATGGAAACATTGACGTCGATATTGGACGACCCGTCAAGCGGATCCATCATGAAAATATACTTGGCATCCTTTGACAGGTTGTCGTCGAACGTGATGATCTCCTGGTTCTCCTCGGTGACCAGGCCGCAGACCTCGCCGCTTGCCTGAAGGGCGGAAATGAAGGTCCCGTCGGCAAAGACATCCAGCTTTTTCTGCTCCTCGCCCTGCACGTTGGTCTGCCCGGCCGAACCCATGATATCAACCAGGCCGGCCTTGTTTATTTTCTTGTTGACGATCTTCGCGGCTACCACGAAATGGTAAAGCAGCCTCGACAGTTCTCCTTTGGCGTAGGGAAAATCGGCCTGGCGCTGAATGATGAACTCATTCAGGGTTGTGATGGAGTACCTTTTCATAATGTCGGCATTTTTGATTAAAGTTGTCAACATTTTGGAAAGTTGACAACTTTACACCATGATAGTTCACAAATTTGGCGGCGGCATCCTTAAATCACCCGAAGCGGTGGAGCAGCTGACCCGGATCCTCGGCGATGCGCAGCGGCCGGCGGTGGTGGTTGTTTCGGCATTGAACAAGATGACGAATGCGTTCGAGCGCGTGGTCCATGCCTGGCATGCCGGCGGGGATCCCGAACCTGAGATGCAGCTGATCCGGGGTTTTCATTACGACATGGCCTGCCGGTTGTTTTCCGATCCAGACCCTGCTTTTGACCGGTACCTGAAACCGCTGTTTAACACCCTGCAGGCTCTCCTGAAGGATGAACCTCCCCAGGTGTTTGACAAGGCTTATGACCGGGTGGTTTGTTACGGCGAACTGCTTTCGGCGGCCTTGCTGCGCACCTGGTTTGAGGAAAAAGGGTTGCCTTATGTATACTGGGATGCGCTGGATTTGGTGGTGACGGATGAGACTTACCGCGATGCGGGTGTCCTCTGGGATGAAACCTGCCGGAAGGTTAAAGGAAAAAGGAAAAAGGAAAAAGGGGATGAGTTGATCCTGACGCAAGGCTTCATCGGCAGGGCAGTGAACGGGGATACCGTAACCCTGGGGCGTGAAGGATCGGATTTTTCAGCGGCCATCTTTGCCTACTGCCTGGATGCGGAGGAGGTTTGGATATGGAAGGATGTTCCCGGCATCCTAACCGCCGACCCGGCTGAGTTTGACGAAACCCGGAAGATGGATGAGCTCTCCTACCACGAGGTCATCGAACTGGCCTATTTCGGGGCCAAGGTCATCCATCCCAAAACCATCAAGCCGTTACAGAATAAAATGATCCCCCTGTGGGTAAGGGATTTCTGGCATCCCGAAGGATCCGGAACCCGGATCTTCAACCTCCAGACACAGCCTCCCACCGGGCCGGTTTTCATCCGGAAAAGGGATCAGGTTCTGATATCCTTCCAACCGAGGGATTTTTCGTTCATCGTGGAGGGGACCATTTCCGAGGTTTTCGCCCAGCTGGCCAGGTACAGGGTCAAGGTAAACCTGATGCAGCACAGCGCCGTGAGCCTGACCATCTGCGTGACGGCAGACATGGACAGGATCAACAGCCTGATCCAGACCATGCTGCCGAAATTCAGGATTCTTTATAACGGCGACCTCGAGCTGATAACCATACGCCATTACACTCAGGAGGCGATAGCGAGGATGACGGAAGGAAAACGGATCCTAGTCCAGCAGCTCAGCCGGAGAACAGCCCGGTTTGTCCTCGGTTAGCGGTTGAATTCCACCGGCTGTCCTTTCACCGTTTGGTCAATGATCCCGTTGTCGTAAACCAGATGGCCGTTCACGAACGTATGGGTGACCCTGGCATTGAGCGTTAAGTCCTGTAAAGGGGACCACCCGCACTTATATAATATATTAAAAGGATTGATTGTCCAGGGATCATCGGGATCCACTATGACCAGGTCGGCATGATACCCTTCGCGGATATAGCCCCGCCGGTCGATACGGAACAGGTCGGCAGGCGCATGGCACATTTTCTCGACAATCTTTTCAACCGGGATCATGCCCTGATGATGGAACTGCAGCATCACCGGGAGCGAATGCTGGATCATCGGGGCTCCTGAAGGCGCCTTTGTATAAGGATTGTCCTTCTCGGCAAGGGTATGGGGTGCATGGTCCGTGGCAATGACGTCGATCCGGTCGTCGGCCACCGCACGGATCAGGGCTTCCCGGTCTTCGGCCGACTTAATGGCAGGATTCCACTTGATGAGCGTTCCCTTGTCGGCATAGTCCTGGTCGTCGAACCAGAGGTGATGCACGCAGACTTCGGAGGTTATCCGCTTGTCCTTCACGGGCCCGGGATCTTCCAGGAGATCCAGTTCCATGGCAGTCGAGAGATGGACCAGGTGCAGGTGGGTCTGATGCTGCCGGGCCAGCTCAACGGCAAAGGAGCTGGATTTATAGCAGGCTTCGGCTGACCGGATCATCGGGTGGTACTCGACCGGTATGTCTTCGCCGAATTGTTTCTGGTAGAGATCCAGGTTTTGCCGGATGAGGGTCTCATCTTCGGCATGGACGGCTATGGGAAGTTTCCGGATGCGGAAAACGCCGTCCAGGGCCAGCGGGTCGTCAACCAGCATGTTTCCGGTTGAAGCTCCCATGAAGACCTTGATCCCGCAGGTCATGAGCGGATCGGCGCCCTGAAGTTCAGTCAGGTTGTGGTTGGTGGCTCCCAGGTAGAAGGCGAAATTAGCCAGGCTTTTTTCCCGGGCCAGGCGGATCTTCTCGTTCAGCAACTCACGGGTGGTTGTTTGCGGCAGGGTGTTGGGCATGTCCATGAAAGTGGTCACTCCTCCGGCAACAGCCGCACGGGATTCGGTGAAGAGATCACCCTTGTGCGTAAGGCCTGGCTCGCGGAAATGAACCTGATCGTCAATGATACCCGGAAGCAGCCACTTTCCGGTAGCATCCACCCAGGAAGTTCCATCGGGCAGCGTAGGTTGCTGGCCCGACGGCCATATTCTTTCGATGATCCCATGCCTGATCAGGAGGTGCCCGGGTTCCATCCGGCCCTCATTGATTATCGCGGCGTTGGCGATCAGGTAGTTGTTCATCCGGCGTGGCTGATATGTTTGGCGTAATCTTTTCGGAAACTGCTTATTTTCATCCGGATGACACCCAGGAGCGCTTCGCTCATGATCCCCCCGCTCATTTTGGAGGTTCCCTGTTCCCGGTTAATGAAAATGACCGGGACCTCGACAATCGGAAAGCCCAGCTTCCAGGCTTTGAATTTCATCTCGATCTGGAATCCGTAACCTTTCATCCGGATCCGGTCGAGGTTCAGGATTTGCAGGAATTTCCTCGACAAGCAGACGAAGCCGGCGGTTGCATCGCGGATGTTCATCCGGGTAATGGTCCTGACGTAGAGGGAAGCATAATAGGAGAGCATCAGGCGTCCCATGGGCCAGTTGACGATGGCAACCCCTTTTTTATACCGGCTGCCGATGGCGATCCCCGCGTTATGGGTTTTACAGGCGTTATAGATCGGTATCAGGTCATTGGGATTATGCGAGAAATCGGCGTCCATCTCGAACACATATTCATAATCACGTTCCAGCGCCCATCTGAATCCCAGGATATAGGCGGTTCCGAGTCCCTGTTTGCCAGCCCGTTCGAGGAGGAAGATCCGTCCGGGGCAGTCGACCTGGAGTTCCTTGACGATGCCCGCGGTATGGTCAGGCGAATGATCGTCTATGATGAGCAGGTGGAATTCTTTGGGAAGTGCCAGGACGGCCAGGATCAGTTGCCGGATATTCTCCGCTTCCTGGTAGGTGGGTATGATGATCAGGGTATCGGTCACTTCGGGTGCCAGGGATTTATTGACAATGGCTAAGATAGTTTATTTTTGATTCATACTATCGGGGCGGGCCGATCGTGCAGGGTATAAAAATATTTTATTGAATGACAGGAATTTAGTGCGCACAACCTGCAAATCCGGTTGAAATTTTTTGCAGAATCGTGAAAGAGCAGTATATTTGCGTTCCATTTTTATGGACGAGTTCTTTAAAAGAGGGTGTATGTGGAAAAATAAATTGATAAAAATTTGAGTGTGTCAATTTAATATCTATCTTTGCACCACTTTTTTTTTGAAAGATAGTTCTTTGAAAAGATTGAAGAGCAACTAAGGTCGGTAAGGAAGAAGTCAATTCTTTTTATTGACATGATGAATCTTGAGCAATGATTTAACAATTACAACGAAGAGTTTGATCCTGGCTCAGGATGAACGCTAGCGGTAGGCTTAACACATGCAAGTCGAGGGGCAGCACAGGTAGCAATACTTGGTGGCGACCGGCGCACGGGTGAGTAACGCGTATGCAACCTACCTATAACTGGAACATAGCCCCCGGAAACGGGGATTAATATTCCATAATGTTCAGGGATCGCATGGTTTTTGGACTAAAGCTCCGGCGGTTATAGATGGGCATGCGTGCCATTAGCTTGTTGGTGAGGTAACGGCTCACCAAGGCTACGATGGTTAGGGGGTCTTAAAGGATGATCCCCCACACTGGTACTGAGACACGGACCAGACTCCTACGGGAGGCAG
>CAZJNQ010000094.1:0-8702 GCA_964547475.1 uncultured Porphyromonadaceae bacterium | reverse complement strand
CAAACTCCACGATCAGGATCCCGTTCTTGGTTACCAGCCCGATGAGCATGATGATGCCGATCTCGCAGAAAATGTTCATGGTCTGGTTAAAGTACCAGAGCGTGAACAGGGCGCCTGCAATGGCCAGCGGGACGGTCATGATGATGATCAGCGGGTCCGTGAAACTTTCAAACTGGGCGGCCAGGATCAGGTAGATCAGGACGATGGCCAAAATGAAAATAAAAGCCAGGCTCGATGAGCTTTCCTGGTAATCACGCGACTGTCCCGCCAGTGCGGTCTTCACGGAAGGGGGCAGCACTTTGGCCGCTACTTCATCGAGAGCATCGATACCGTCACCCAGGGTGGCTCCCGGTGCCAGTCCCGCCGTGATCGTGGCGGATATGTACCGGTTAAAAGAGTAAATCGCTGAAGGATTGACCGATTCCTCGACCATGATCAGGTTGTCGAGCGAAACCAGCTCACCCTGGTTGTTCCGGACATTGAGCATTTTCAGGTCATCCGGCTTTTCCCGGTCGTAACGCATGGTCTGGCCGATGATCTCGTATTGCTTGCCTCCCATGATGAAGTACCCGAAGCGCTGGCTGCTCAGGGTCAGCTGCAGGGTCCTTCCGATATCCTGGGTGGAGATCCCCAGTTGCGATGCTTTTTCGCGGTCAATGGTGACCCTGAGTTCCGGCTTGTTCATCTTGAAATTAGCATCCACCAGCTGCAGCACGCTGATTTTCCGGGCTTCCTCCAGGAACTTGGGCAATATTTCAGTCAACTCTTTCAGGCTCGAGGCCAGGAGAACATATTGGACCGGCTGTCCCGAAAACCGGTCACCGATGGTCGGAGGTTCAAAGGGGAAGCATCGTATCCCGGTGATCGCGGGTAATTCGCGGGTCATTTTGGTGTATATCTCATGCTGTGTCCGTTTGCGGTCCTCCCGGTCCGTAAAATAAACGATCTGCTGCGCCTTGTTGGGATTCTCAACGGTTCCCAGTGAAGGAGCGATGAGGGAAAAGGAGGTGGTGGTTTCGGGAAAGGAGTCCGCGATATACTGCCCAACCTGCCCGATGTATTTTTCCATGAATTCATAGGATGAACCTTCCGGCGCGAGGATTGTCATCCTGACATTCGACCGGTCTTCCAGGGGGGCCATCTCCTTGTGCAGTGATTTATAGAACACGACAATTAGAAATGACAAGCCCAGGAAGATCGGAACCACCAACCATCTCCGCTTCATGAATCCCTTCAGCGAATAACGGTACCCCCTGTTCAACGCGAGGAAAAAAGGCTCGGTCTTCAGCACCAGCCAGTTCATGTTCAGCGATCGCTGGACCTTCAGGACACGGGAGCACATCATCGGTGAAAGGGTGAGGGCGACAAAGGCTGATATCAGCACTGATCCGGCCAGTACAATTGCGAACTCCTTGAACAGCCTGCCGGCCAGCCCCTGCATGAACATCACCGGAAGAAAGACTGCTGCCAGCGTGATCGTGGTCGACACCACGGCGAAAAAGATCTCCTTCATCCCTTTGTGCGCGGCCTCCCTGGGGTTCATTCCGGTATCGATCTTGGTATAAATGTTTTCCAGCACCACGATCGCATCGTCGCACACCAGCCCGATGGCCAAAACCATGGCCAGCAGGGTCAGCACGTTGATGGACAGTCCCATCAGGGCCATGATGATGAACGCCCCAATGATGGACACGGGGATCGCCACCACCGGGATCACGGCCGATCGCCAGTCGCGCAGGAAAACAAAAATGATCAGAACCACCAGGAGGAGTGCGATGATCATCGTCTGTTCAACTTCTTTCACCGCACCCCGCTCGAACTTGGTGAAATCATAGCCTATCCTCACGTCGTAACCCTCCGGTATCTCCTCTTTGAGCTGCTCCATCCTCCTGTAGAATTCATCGGCGATGGCAATATTGTTGGCACCGGTCTGGGGAACCACCCCGATGACCACTATCTGGTGTTTGTTTTCCAACACGGTAGAACGTTCGTTCAACGGGTAAAGCTCGGCGTGGCCCACATCCGAAAGGCGGACAATGCTGCCCTTCTCCTGCCTGAGGATGATCCGGTCGAACTGCTCCGGCGTTTGCAGCAGGCCCATCGTGCGGATGGTAAGCTCCGTGAGGGATCCTTCAACCCGTCCCGATGGCAGCTCGATGTTCTCGCGGTTCACCGCCTGCTCGATATCCTTTGAGGTGATCCCGTTGGCAGCCATCCGGAACGGATCGAGCCAGAGACGCATGGAATATCTCTTCGGACCGAACATCTTCATGTCTCCCACGCCGGGGATCGTCTGCAGCCGGGTCTTGATCGTGTTTTCCACCAGGTCGTTGACCTCCATGATGTTGTGCACGTCGCTCTGCACGACCATAAGGATGATCGGGTTCGCGTTGGCGCTGAGTTTTTCGACGATCGGGGGATCCACATCCTTGGGAAGGAGCCTGATGGCTTTCGAAACCCGGTCCCGGACGTCATTGGCGGCCGATTCCATATCCTTGCCGAGGATGAACTCCACGGTGATGAGGCTCGACTGGTCGGTCGAGACCGATGAGAGCACCCGGATCCCTTCAATGCCGAAAATCGCATCTTCAAGCGGCTCGGTAATCTGGGCCTGGATGATCTCCGGGTTGGCACCCGAATAGGTGGTGGTGACTGTCACGATCGGGGGATCCATCTCCGGGTATTCCCTGATCCCGAGGTAAAAGAAGCCAACAATTCCGAATATCAGGATCAGCAGGGAAAAAACGATAGCCAGAACCGGCTTGTTGATGCTGGTTGATGAAAGGCTCATCTCAGTAAGTCTTAATGATGGTGAGTGGAGATCCTTTTTTAATCCTGAGCAAATTGGTGGTCACCACTGTATCCCCCGGGTTCAGGCCATCCAGGATCTGAATGAATTCACGACTTCTGGTACCCGTCCTGACCTGCACCGGTTCAGCCTGGCCCAGTTTCTTCCTGAATACGGTATAACCCAAGGTCGAGGGCATCAGGGTTGATGTGGGCACATAGAGGCTCATGGTCGTTCCGGCCAGGGTAAGGTTCACTTTCGCGGATGTGCCCGGCACCAATCGGCCGTCCGGATTGAGCAGTGAAGCCCTGACCAGCATAGTCCTGGTCCGTTGGTCCACGGCTGGCTCCACGGCTTCAACGGTTGCCATGAGCTCATCCGGCAGGTAATCCGTGCGGAAGCTCACCGGCGCTCCCGGATGAAGATCACGGGAGTATCGTTCGGGAACGGAAAAATCGAGATTGATCTTCGAGACATCCTGCAGGTTGGCCAGTACATGGCCCGGGGCGACCAGCGCGCCCAGGCTGGTATTCCTCAGACCGATCTTTCCTGCGAAGGGTGCCCGGATTTCCGTCTTGGCCAGATCAACTTTTAATACTTCAATCTCTGCTTCAAGCGATTGGCGCAGGGTGGAGGTTTCGTCGAACTTTTCCTGTGAGATACCCCCGTTGGCAAGCAGTACCTTCTCGCGCGCTTCATTGGCCGCAGCTTGCCTGGCCTGTATGCCCAGTTTTTTGATCCGTGAGGTAATGTCGGCATCGTCCAGCTTGAAAAGCAACTGGTCCTTGCGGACCATCGCCCCGTCCTTCATTTGGATGTCCACTACCTTGCGGGCCACTTCGCTGACGACATTGACCTGCTCACGTGCATTCAGCGTTCCGACCGTCTCAACCTGGTGCTGAACCAGGGTGTCCCTTGCTATGAAACATTCCACCGGGATGGCTGAATTGGCCGGCGGTGCTGCCGCTTGTTCCTTTTTGCCCGAAAAAACAAAGATTTTAAGCAGGGCCAACGTGCCGATCACGGCTGCCGATCCCATAATGATGAGTAGTCTTTTCATAGGGTTGATTCTTTACAGCTCCATCCGTATTGGCGAAAATTCCGGAACAGGTTTGAACGGTTTTCCTTTTAAAAATAACATTTTTTCAGACGATCATTTCCGGGCTGACCCGGAGGCTGGTCCGGAGACCTTAAAAAATTTGTTTTTTACGATTCATTGAGTTAACTTTCAGGGAGATAGCCAAAACCCAATCGACCATGAGAGCATTTGCCGCCTTCGCTTTTTTTCTGTTTTCCAGTACCGCCTGGTGCCAGGTTGAGCTGATAAAAGATATCAATACCTCAGGCAGTTCCTGTATGAGTGGATTCACGGAAATGAACGGCAGCCTCTATTTTGCAGTCAATGATTGCAGGAACTTTTTGACCAACGGCCTTTTTTCCCCTGCCAACCGGCAGGACAAGGGCCTATTTTTATTGAATCTTACGAGACAATATGCCTATTTGCTATCATAAGAAAAGAAACAGCTTCCTACCCTTCCTGATCGGTTTGCAACTTATGATGGCCGCCGTTGCCGGTCTTTATGCCCAGGACACCACTTTCGCACTCTATAAAGAGCTGGCCCTGAAATACCTGCGGGAGCGGGATTCAAATGCCCTGCCGCTAACCGAAAGGTTTGTCGAATTTGCACGAGAAACGAAAACCGATTCCGTGCTTGCCATTGCTTATCACCTTCACGGGCTGGCCCTAAGGGACGCGGAGCAGAATATGAGCGCCATCCCCATTTTCGTTAAGGAACAGCAACTTCGCACAGACATGAAGGATCAGGAAGGCCTCGCGGAAGTGAACCTCAGCCTGGGAGATGCCTACCGGTCCATCTTTGATCCGGCAACCGCCGCGAGTTACCTGACAGAGGCGTTGTCACTGTTTGAAAAGAAGGGCAACGCATCAGGCGTGGCCAGGACCCTGAACCGTCAGGCAGCCCTCCACATTGATTTTACCTTTCCTCCGGGACTGGAGCAAGGTTATACCCTGGCTTCCCAATCGCTGAAACTGGCGGAGCAAATCGGGGATTATGATCTTCAGGTTAATAACCTGATCCTGATAGGTGCCTATTATGGCAAGATCCGGCAAGAAGAGCTGGCTCTTGAAAACCTGCTTAGAGCCGAAAGCCTTATCAGCCTGGCTCAACAAAAGCATCATCTGGCCTTGATCTACGAAAATATAGCAAAAATATATCAGGAGGCCGGTAATCTCGAAAAAGCCATCGTGTACAACACGTTGGGCTACCAGGATGCCGTGCGGTCGGGGACCAAGGTCTATGAATGGCTCGGCGCTTATTTTCTCGGATATGACTATCTTCTTGCCAACCAACCCGACAGCGGATACAAGTATCAGGCGATTGGACTGCAGGCGCGTGTTGATATCATCGATGAAGTACGGGTGCGTCAGAAAGCCATGATGGAGGAGCAGTTCTTTACAGAGAGTTATGGCCGCGATATTGAAAACCAGGTCAAACAGAAAAGACTGTTTTTTGCCCTGCTGGCCATTTCGATCCTGTCGGCTGTTATCATCCTGCTCCTTCTCTATTCACGGAACAGGCAACTTCGTTCAATCAACCGGGTCCTGACGGAAAGAAACGATCTTATCCTGCAGCAAAAAGCCGAGCTTACTCAACTCAATACCCAGAAAGACCGGTTCTATTCCATCATAGCCCACGATCTTCGCAGTCCTTTCAACAGCATCCTGGGCCTCTCGGGGGTCTTAACGGACCGGTTGAAGGACCAGGGCGACCCGAAGCTGCAGAATCTGGCCGGTAATCTCCACCAATCGGCCTCGAAATTCTATGGCTTCCTGGAAAACCTGCTCGAGTGGGTTCAGCTTCAGCAAGGAGTGCTGACCAACAACCCGAGCCTGGTGAACCTGGCCGGGCTCTTCGATGAATGCCATAATACCTTCAGGGACTCAATTCAAAAGAAACATATTCATTTCCAAGCGGAAGCCTCTGAATCCCTGCGGGTTTACGCCGATCAGGCCATGTTGGGTTCCATCCTCCGCAACCTGCTTTCCAACGCCATCAAGTTCACGCCGGAAGGAGGATCGATTACCCTTACAGGACACCCATCCGACAGCGGCAGGGTGGAAATCTCAATCCGTGATACTGGAATAGGCATGGATCCGGCCCTGATCGACAACCTCCAAGGATTCGGGAAATCAGGCAGCCGTCCCGGTACCAACGGTGAACCCTCCTCCGGTATCGGCCTGAATATTTGCAGGGAATTCGCCGAAAAGATGGGCGGAACCATCCGGATTGAAAGCGAACCGGGGAAGGGAACCCTGTTCACAGTGACTTTACCTGCGAAACCACCACTGGCATGAATCGAATTGTCGTCATTGGCAGCAGCAACACCGATATGGTCGTCAAAACCAGCCGTTTTCCCCGGCCGGGTGAAACGATCATCGGAGGAGAATTTTTCCTGTTCCCGGGAGGAAAGGGCGCCAACCAGGCCGTGGCAGCGGCCCGGCTGGGAGGCCGGATTGCCTTGATCTGTTCAGTCGGAGAGGACCTTTTCGGGCACCAGGCCATCGAAGGGTTCGACCGGGAAGGAATCGATACAGCCTGGATCTGGCCTTGCCCCCAGACAGCTTCCGGAGTGGCCCTGATCACGGTCAATGCGAGCGGGGAAAACAGCATCGTGGTGGCTCCGGGTGCCAACCTCGATCTGGCCCCGGGCATGATCGACCAGGCTCAACAACTGATCGCGGAAGCGGATTGCATCCTGATCCAACTCGAGATCCCGCTGGAAACGGTAGCTCATGCCATCGAAACAAGCCGGCGCCTGAAAAGGAAAATCATACTCAATCCGGCCCCCGCCAAGGAACTCCCGATGGAATTGCTGGACGGATTGTTCCTGATCACACCCAATGAAACCGAAGCCGAAATCCTGACCGGCATAAAAGTCACGGAAGAAAAGTCAGCAGGCCGGGCCGCCGATGTTCTCCTTAATGCAGGAATAAAAAACGTGATCGTCACCCTGGGCTCAAAAGGAGCTTATTACAAATCCTGCAACGAAAGCTTCCTGACCGGGGCGCCCGTTGTAGTTCCCGTTGATACAACCGCTGCCGGTGATGTTTTCAACGGAGCCATGGCAGTCGCCCTGTCTGAGTCCATGGGATGGAATGACGCCGTATCCTTTGCCTGCAAAGCCGCTTCCCTGTCGATTACGCGGATGGGCGCACAAAGTTCCGCTCCGTTCCGGAATGAACTGTAAATAAGGCCATAGCCTGAAACCGGGTTGAATACTGTTAAAGAATCGATATCTTTATCCGTTGTTTGGAGAGGGTTCTCACCCTTTGAAAAGTCGGATAAACCTGATACAAGATGAAGCGCAAGTACTTTTTTTGGGTTGTCGCAGCATGGACGCTTGTGATCCTTATTTCATTCCTCTGGAACATTGATGTCAATCATAGAAGTACGGATAAAATAGTCCGGAACCGGGGGCAGGCTTTTTTCCGCCAGATTGTCGCAACCCGGGAATGGAACTCCTACCTGGGGGGAGTGTTCGCTCCGAAAACCGGCTTCAATCAGCCCAATCCATACCTGGCGGAATCCATCCGGGAGACCATGACGGTTGACAGTCAACCTTTGGTCAGGATCAATCCGGCCTACATGACCCGCCAGATTGCCGAAATGAATCAGTATCCCCCCCATCTTTACGTCCATCTGACCAGTTTGAAGCCGATCCGTCCGGCGAACAAGCCGGATGATTGGGAAACCGGGTCACTCCAGTCATTCCGGTCGAGAACGGACGAAATACTGGCCTATATTAAAACCGACAGTTTCCCTTTGTACCGATATATGGCTCCGCTGATTACGGAAAAAAGCTGCCTGGCCTGCCATGCTGCCCAAGGCTACCATGAAGGGGACATCCGGGGAGGGATCAGCATCTCTTTCCCCGCTGAAATCTTCAAAACCGCCCAAAGTGGTCAGTTCCAGATCCTGTTATGGGCACATCTGTTCATCCTGGTCCTCGGCATCTTTGGCATTTACAGTTACTTCAAGATGTCAGGCACTTACCTTGCCCAACTGAAGCAGAAAAACAGGGATCTCTATATGCTAAACACCAAAAAAGACAAGCTGTTCTCCATCATCGCGCATGACCTGAAGAATCCCTTTAACAGCATAATCGGGCTTAGCGATCTTCTGGTCGACCATTCGGAAGAACTGGAGGAGAAAGAAAAGGGAGAGTTCCTGGTTAGCATCCAGCAGACCTCGAAAAATGCTTTCCAGCTTCTTGAGAACCTGTTGGGATGGGCTATGTCTGAATTGAAAAAGATCCCTTTCAACCCTGGACCCACAGAGCCCTCGCAACTCATTGAATCATCGATCCAGCTGATCCACCTGTCCGCCAGGAATAAGAATATCACCCTGGTCAACCGGGTGCCGGAGCAAATCCGGGTCACAGCCGACAAGAACATGCTCGCAACCATTTTCAGAAACCTGATTACCAATGCCGTAAAATATTCCTACCCGGGTGGGACGGTGGAGGTTTCCCATTTCCTGCAACCGGGCAAACACGTTTTTTTGGTTTCCGACCGTGGGGTCGGCATGACTCCGGAGCAAAAAGAAAAACTGTTCAACCTGGGCTGCACCTCTACCTTTGGAACCAACAATGAAAAAGGGACCGGCCTGGGCCTGATCCTGTGCAAGGAATTCGTCGAAAAGCACGGTGGTCAGATCTGGGTCGACACAGAACAGGGAAAAGGAAGTACTTTTAACTTTACTATACCGGAACAAGAAGTGACTCGTGATTCGTGACTCGTGATTCGTGACTCGTGACTCGTGACTCGTGATTCGTGACTCGTGACTCGTGATTTCTAAATCCTAAAACGATATGCGGAGGTTTCTTCCCTTTT
>CAZJNQ010000093.1:6446-8734 GCA_964547475.1 uncultured Porphyromonadaceae bacterium | reverse complement strand
GATCAGGATCCTTTCCAGCATGCTTCTCTGAGGTTCCGGTCCGGACAATAACCCCAGGATATCAAAAGGTTCCTGTTCCCGGGGCGGGACCGGGTCCATATTCCCGAAGCGGGAAATCAGGCCCACATATTCCGCCCTGCGGGGCATCCCGGGCGGATGGGTTTGAATTCCTGAAATATTAGGGCAACCGGGCAGATCGGGCAGCCAGATGTGTGTGAATTTTCTGAGATACCATACATGCAGGCGGTATACCAGAGGTTCGGTCCAGCCCAGCCCTTTCGGTGCCTTGAGCCATAATTGGTTGGTAATGAAAACGGAAGTGACACCGGGGTAAGTCATGCCATAGCGATGGTCGCTGATAATCAGGTCAACGCACCATTCCCTGACCAATCCGGCGAGCTGTTTCCGGTTTTGATGGATAGTCCTGAGAATGCCGGGGACCTGCGGCATGAGTTTCCTGAAAAAGCGGCTGTCATCCGGATAGCGGATCGGGTAAAAAGGCATTCTGACCCAGGGAAGATCCGGGAAACGGTTCCTCAGGAAGTTGAGGGAACGGCCGTCTGAAGCCAGGATTACACGGCAGCCTTGGCTGAGTGCCGCTTCAATCAGGGGCACCAGCCGGACGGTATGGCCGAGTCCCCATTCCAGAGGGCTAGCCAGGATCGTTTTTTGTCCGGTTGCGTTCATCAGGTTTAATAGGAAACCTGGACAGGGAAACCCAGCTTACGTATTTGACCCGCAATGGCATCCAGGGTTTCCGCAGGGGCCTTTTCAAGTGTATTGACCGGAGTATCCCGCTCAAAGGTGTAAATCATCACCAGGGAAGGCTTGACTTTCCTGACAACCGACAACCAACCCCTGACCTCTTCCTCCGTGGTGTTGTCGACAATTTTGCCGGCAATGGTTCCCCGGATGAACATGGTTTGAAGAATGAACCGCCCGTTGAACCGTATCATCCCGTCAATGACCTTCTGGACACGGTAACCGGTTGGTGGCTGGTTTATGAGCCGGACGGTTTCATCACGGGAAGAATCAAGCTTGAGAATATTCATATCCACCCGGCCAAGCGCGTAAAACACGTTCGGGTCATCAAGCCGGGAGGCATTTGAGAGCACGGCGATCCCAATATCGGGAAAACACTGATTTCGGAGATACACCGTGTCCTCGATGATCCCGGCGAAATCGGGATGTACGGTGGGTTCGCCGTTTCCCGCAAACGTGATCCGGTCAAGCAGAGCCTTCTCATCACGTATCTGTCTGAACTTGTGCTCCAACCGTGTGCGGATCTCTTCACGGGTTGGTAATTTTGAGCGGGCGACAGCCCCGCCGGTCCATCCGCACTCGCAGTAAATGCAGTTGAAAGTACAGCATTTTGTGCTGGCCGGAAGCAGGTTGATACCGAGCGAAGCTCCGAGACGCCGGCTTTTCACCGGACCGAATATGATGTCGTCAAACAGGAAAGTGGCCATAGGATGAGTGGGCTGTCGTCTTTTCAAAGATAAGAGTTTGCGATCGTCCGGTCCCGATATCGTGATTTTTATCATTTTGACAGGGCGAAGCCGGAAGTATCTTTTCCTCATTAAAGTTTGCGATAAACAACAGGATAGTATGGACAGGATCAAGTGGAAAAAGGAGTATTCATCCGGCCTCATGTATCTCGACAATCACCGGAGGAACTATTTGGACATTGTCAACGAGATAATTGACATCATTAACCGGAAGAACAGCGCTACGCGGCTGCCCATCGTTTTCCACCGGCTTGGTTTTTACATCGAGGACTATTTTACCAAAAAGGAGATGGCCATACAGGATGCACCGTTGATCCGCCTGGGTGATTACAAGAAGGAACACAATCGATTTACTGCCGCTATCAGCGATTTTCAGGTGCGCTTCCGGAACGGTGAAGACGTTTCCCTCCAAATGGTCCGATTCATGATTGACTGGTTTGAAAACTATATCCGGATGTTCGGCTCCGAAGCACCGGACTACATGAGGACAAAAGGATTTGAATAACTTCAGATAAGCCTGGCGGCCAAGCTGTTATCCTCCACTCTTCCGTCCCGGAGATTAAAACCACTGATATTGACCAACCCCGGCCGCTTGCCGGATTCTATTGAACCCAGTTCCCTTTCCATTCCCAAAGCCCTGGCCCCGTTCAGCGTTCCCCACCGGAGCAGTGTCTCAAAAGGGAGGTCCGGTGCAACCTGTTGGATCGTCTTCATTTCACCAAGCACTGACAATGCCTGGTTGGCCGCCAAACTGTCCGTCCCCAGGCAGATGGTCAGGCC
>CAZJNQ010000093.1:0-6346 GCA_964547475.1 uncultured Porphyromonadaceae bacterium | reverse complement strand
TTGATAAAACCCGGCACGATCAGCCCGCTGTAAAACTCGAGCCCGGCTTCTTCAGCTGGGTTCCCTCCCGTCTCACGGATCCTGATGACAGTGCCGTCGTCGTCCGTTTCAACGATCCCGAAAGGTACAGGCGGGGAAGTGACCGGGCAGATCCGGTGAGCCGAGAATTTCCTCATGGACGGTTATTGGGCCGGATCTTTTTTGTCGATATCTGCCAGCCTCTGTTCCAGGCCGGCAACCACCTTGTCGTAAATCCGTTTATAGATCTTGGGATTCCTGACATACCACCTGACCGATGTATCAACCTGTGTGCGGGTGACGCCGTATTTTTCCAAAACCGAAGGGTAATAGGTCGTGACCAGGCTGTTGTTCCGGTTCTGGATTTGCGGATCCTTTGTGAGCAAAGCATCAGTCAGGTGCATTTCCGTCAACAGGCTGATCATGGTGCCTTCGGGGATGATCTCGACCGGCGGATCGTTCTCTCTGTTCCCACAGGAACCGGCCATCATTGCCATTGCCAGGATCAGGATCGGGATGGATTGCCTCATATGAATTTCTTCATCAGTTCCGAAGCAAAAACGAAATCGTTGAGCACTTTGTTGTCGCTTAACAGGATATCGTCCCTTGATCCCTCCCAGCATTTCTGTCCTTCAGAAAGGAACAGGATATGATCACCGATCTCCATCACGGAGTTCATGTCATGCGTATTGATGACAGTTGTAATGCCGAATTCAACCGTTATTTCCCGTATCAGTTTGTCGATCACGATCGCGCTTTGGGGATCCAGTCCCGAGTTGGGCTCATCACAAAACAGGTACCTGGGATTCAGAACAATCGCTCTGGCAATAGCCACCCTTTTTTTCATTCCTCCGCTGAGTTCAGCCGGGTAGAGGCGGTTGACACCGGGAAGATCGACTTTCTCAAGGCAAAAATTCACGCGCTCCTTTTTCTGGTCGCGTTTCCAGGGGGTGAAAAAATCCATGGGCAGCTTCAGGTTTTGTTCAACGGTCAGCGAGTCAAACAGGGCACCCCCCTGGAACACCACCCCCATCTGTTGCCTGAAGGATCTTTGCTGGTCGGGATTGAACGCCGTGAACTGATCGTCATCATACCAGACTTCACCCTTGTCCGGCTCAAGCATCCCGATCAGGCATT
Organism: uncultured Porphyromonadaceae bacterium; assembly: GCA_964547475.1. GTDB lineage: Bacteria > Bacteroidota > Bacteroidia > Bacteroidales > UBA12481 > UBA12481. The sequence continues at coordinate 5,191 of CAZJNQ010000093.1, read as the reverse complement.
TCAGGAGCACGGTTTTACCCGATCCGCTCCTGCCAATGATCAGGTTGGTCTTCGCCGGCTCAAAGGAGACGGAGATATCGGTCAGGACGGTTTTCCCGTCGAAGGACAAGTCTATGTTTTGCGCACGGATCATCCGAGCATGAGTTGTGTAATGAGATAGTTTGCTATCAGGATCGTGATCATGCTGTTGACAACGGCCAGGGTGCTCGACCGGCCGACCTCCAGGGCACCTCCCTGGGTTGTATATCCATGGTAGGCCGAAATGGAAGTGATCAGGAAGGCGAAAACTATTGATTTTACAACCGTGTAAAACACTTTGTAGGAATCGAATTCAAACCGGATGCCGTGGATATAATCGGCCCCGGTCATGAGGTTGCCGGCAATTGAAATGAACCAGCCTCCGATAAGCCCGATGAAGATGCTCAGCAGAACGAGGGCCGGGGTGATGATCATCATGCCGATGATTTTCGGTTGGGCCAGGTAGGAGGCTGAATTGATACCCATGGTTTCCAGGGCGTCAATCTGTTCGGTCACCCGCATGGTACCGATCTCGGAGGAGATATTGGAACCGACCTTCCCTGCCAGGATCAGGCAGAGAACCGTGGAGGAAAACTCCAGGACGAGCACATCGCGCGTGGTGTATGAATTATAGTAATCAGGTATCAGTGGGTTGCCCAGGTTGGCCGTGAGGTGAATAATCACCACCATGCCTATGAAAAAGGAAATGATGGCTACAATCCCGAGGGAGGTGATCCCCAGCCTGTCAATTTCACGCAATACCTGTTTGATATAGATCCCCGGTTTCTCGGGCCGGGAAAAGACCCGCCGGAGAAACATCAAATACCGGCCCAGGTTCAGCAAGAGTTTCATGATGCTTTCGAACAAACTAAGATAGGGAATATTCCATTGACCCGGTAGCTGAAATTCCGGAAACAATAGTAATTTAGGTTGATAAACGAAGACATTAAAGGGATCCATCATGAACGATAACACCTTTGTAGTCATCATGGCCGGCGGGGTGGGCAGCCGGTTCTGGCCTTACTCACGCACCCGTCATCCCAAGCAATTCCTGGATATCCTGGGCACGGGAAAAACGCTGATCCAGCATACGTTTGATCGCTTTAGGCCGCTCTGCCCGCCCGAGAACATACTGATCGTCAGCAGTGAAAATTATAAAGAGCAGATAATCAATCAAATACACGATATTAAACCAGACCAGATCCTCCTTGAGCCCTTGCGGAAGAATACCGCTCCCTGTATTGCTTATGCCAACCAGCGCATCAGAAGGGTTAATCCCGATGCGAACATAGTCGTGGCTCCGTCGGATCATCTGATTGACAATGAGAGTGAGTTTATCCAGATCATTCGCCAGGGACTTGATTTTGTCGGGAACCGCGACGTCCTGCTGACCCTCGGGATCATGCCCAGTCGTCCGGAAACCGGGTATGGCTACATACAGGTAAACGGGACCCAGGACATCGAGGGGATAGCCGGGCTCAGGAGGGTCAAGACTTTTACCGAGAAGCCCAACCTGGAGCTGGCCAGGGTCTTCCTTGAGAGCGGTGATTTTTACTGGAATTCAGGGATTTTCATCTGGTCCCTTCGGGCGATCGACCACGCCATGTCGCGCCACCTGCCTGATATCCAGGGTCTTTTTAACGATGGCTATAACTTCTACGGGACTTCTGAAGAGCCGGCATTTATCCGGGAGGTATATGACGCCTGTGACAGGATTTCCATCGACATTGGGATCATGGAGAAAGCGGACAATGTATTTGTTCAGTGTGCTGATTTCGGTTGGTCCGACCTGGGAACCTGGGGCAGCTTGTATGAGCATGTTCCCCTGGATGAATCGGCCAATGCGGTCGGGAAAAGCTTGGTTTTGCCGTTCGGGGCTGACCGGAACATGGTCCGTATCCCGGAAGGCAAGCTGGCGGTCATTCAAGGCCTAAGTGACTATATCATCGTCGATACCGACGATGTACTCCTGATTTGCCGCAAGGAAGACGAGCAGGAGATACGGAAGATGGTGGATGAGGTGAAGATCAGGTTGGGGCAGAAGTACATATAAGGCAAAAGGCAAAAGGCAAAAGGCAAAAGGAAAAAGGAAAGAGGAAAGAATTACTTACACCCTTACTCTTTTATTTAGTTTATTACTTGGCTTTTAAGTCTTAAGACAAACTTTTGCCTTTTGCCTTTTGCCTTTTGCCTTATCTTAGTACTCCCACAAATCGTGCTCGAACTGGAAGATCAGGTTTTCTACCCTTTCCGCCTCGAGCAGGTTTTCAATCCCGACGGTGTAATCCCGGATCATGCGGTTGTTGTAAACATTGGATTCCTGGACGATGAACCCGTCAAAGAACCTTTTGTAGAAGATCTCGTCAAAACTGCGCATTTCCGAATCGTTGAAGGCATTGAAAGATTCTTTTTTAGCGAGGAACGGGCGGGCTTCCGGGAACTTGACCCAGAACAGTTTTTTCCTGTCCAGGTTTTCCTGGGTTGAATCGCCAGCGACCTGGAGGAGCCGGACAGGGCAAATACCTATGATCCTGACATCCAGGACGGAGCGCTGACGGTCGAAAAACCACATTTCCTTGATGAGGAATTGCTGAACCTCGGAGGTTCGGATCTCCCCCTTGATCACAGTGGTATCGTAACGGTTTGTTTCCACGTTGTAGACTTCCTGGATCTGGTCCTCGGCTTCAAACTCCGCCAGTACCTGCTGATAGGTTACCGGTTCCTTGAATTCGTTCAGGTCATCATCGGCGGAATAAGCCTGAAGGCCACCGCTTTTTATAGCGTCCAGGAGTACGTCGATCAGGCTCATGCGGTCTCCGATCGGCTCAGTCGGGTAATAAAAGGATTGGTTCATCCTTTCGCGAAGGTCGATCTGTCTCCAGACGATCTTGGACCACATGACGTCGGCTTCCCTGATGTGCGGGTAAGCTATGGGTACCTTATTAAAAATATGATCTTTCTTGTAGATCTGATCCAGTCCCGACCAGGTTATCGGATCAGTCAGCTTGGTAGTGTCGGTGGTCTGTACCTGCGCCTGAGCCAGCATGGTACCGGCCATCAGGAACAAGGTTGCAAACAATCCAGCTTTTCTCATCTCTATTGGTTTACTATTGAATACTAAAGGATATTGGAGGGAGTTCACGTGCAATCTCATCTTCCCCGACCACCCTTATGTCCTCGAAAATGACGCGTGAATCCTTGGCGGCATTGGATATAAGGGTTTTCTGCCTTTGGGTCAGCGCAGCGCTTCCGGAGGTTTCATCTTTTATAAAGCCCCCGGCGCTGCCGCTGACGATAGTCACCTTAAAGCTTTTAACTGTGAATTTCATGTCGAACAGGAAGCCTTCCAGTTCGGCTACCACGCCGGTCTGGGCCACCAGGGTATTCTTGGCGATCTTGCCCCCCGATTTTCCTCCCACCTTGGCGATAGGCGGTGGGACGCGGTTGAGGCGGAAGATCTTGGTCCCCATCGCCGTTCTCACGCCATCGATTTCAGCAGTCACCGAAATGACGGCTTCGCCCTGGTCGGCGGTAGGACGTGCAATGAATTCACCCGGGGTGACCATCCTGAGGTCCCCGTTGGTCATGGTTGCAGCAATTTTATTGGCTGCAACTCCGGGAACCGAAATGGCGACCGGATTGTCGAGGCCTTTGTAGAGGACGTTCATTTTGGTGGCGGAAACCACCAGCGAAGGAGGAGCCACTTCGTATTTGCTTTCAAACGGGAAACGCCGGTTGGTGCCATCGGGAGCCGTGTAATTGATCACCCCGCCCCAAGTGTAGGATCCAACCTTTGATGTGGCCGTCCGGTACAAACCATGGCCGTTCCGTATTTCCAGAGGACTTCCCCCAACGGTTATCTCGGGGTCGACAGTGGTATCCAGGGCGGCCAGGAAAATTTCGGCTTCATAAGGATTGCCCTGGAAGACTACGTTGGCCGTGCGCGGTATTACCACTGCATCCAAATCACTGAACTTAAACGATTTAGCTTCAATGCCCGAAAAAAGGTAGTTGAGTACGTCGGCTTCCGCATTGCGCACATCGGACTGCATTTTTGACATCAGGGTGATCACCCCGATGAGCGGCAGATACTCGAAATTATCTTTCTCCCAGGAACGTCTGGGTTCCCTGGTCGTGCCTTTTACGTCGGCTGTGGAAAGGCTTTCCCTGATGGAATTGATCAGGGCCGAATCGCCGGTATTGACAATGGTGAGGAGATAGTTCTTATACCCTTCGATGGAATGTTTCAGATCTTCTCCCCGGCTCATTCTGCCTGATCCAACCGGGATGGTTTCCACGAGCATCTTCTGGGCCGGGATATTCAGGTCCTCCTGTCTTTTGATGCTGTCAAGCTGCGCATCCCTGCCGTCGGCTGTCCTGACGATCTCCCATTTATATTGGGTAATCTTGTCGATGAGCATCTGGGCCTGAGCCCTGACCGAATCAGCCTTGTCTTTCCAGGGACCGACCTTGACCGGATTCAGTTTGAAAGCGTTCTCAAATGCGGCATAGGTAATATTGTTCTTAGCTGCAAAGTTCTCAATGGTCTGATTAAGGCTTTTGTCAACCCTGGCGATCACATCCAGGGTTTCCTTTGACACATTCAGTGCCAGCAATGCTGTCAGCACCAAATACATCATGTTGATCATTCGTTGCCTCGGTGGCAGCTTGGGTTGTGCCATAATTATAAAATCAGCAAATCACCGGATTAAACATCTTCTCTAACATTCATTGCACTCAGCATGTTGCCGTAAACCTTGTTCAGTGCGTTCAGTTTTTTTCCAAGGCGGTCAACTTCTTCCCGGTACTGTTTGGTGTTCTGGACCGAAGCCTCGAGGTTCTGGATCATGGAATCAAGGCCTTCATAAATCTTGGCAGTGGTCTTGATATGGGAATCTTCGCCTTTAAGCTGCAGTTCATACAGGGAGTTCAGGGCTGCCAGATTCTTGTTCATCTTTTCAAGCATCTCGGTATAGCTCTGTCCCGATTGGGTTAAATGACCGATCTGGTCTGCCGTTTTGTTATAGGACTGGGTAAGGGTGTCGGCCGACCGGTTCAGTTCCTCCGTTGAACGCTGGTATGCATCGCTGAAGTTGTTAAGCTTGTCGGAGGCTTCCCGCATGCTCTCCGTGAAATGTGAAGAAATCACGTGAGCATGGGAAATGTCGGTCAT
>CAZJNQ010000092.1:0-8877 GCA_964547475.1 uncultured Porphyromonadaceae bacterium | reverse complement strand
TGGGGTTAGTCAAACATCACTTTTTCCTTTTTCCTTTTTCCTTTTTACTTTCCTTCTGCCTTCTGCCCTCTGCCTTCTGCCTTATTCCTGGTATGACGTAGCCCACGTCGAGCTGTAAAGTGCATTCAGCACCCGCTGGCCTTTTTCTTCGGGTGAAAGTTTCTCATATTCGGCCCTGGCCTTTTCATTCCGGATGCGTTTCTCTTCCTCGATGCGCTGGATCATTTGCTGATGGATCCGTTGGATCCTGTTCTGCAGGAAATGTTGGGCGACCAAGGGAAACAATTCAAGCAGCAACTCTTCTTTTTCGGTTTGTGCCAGCCGCACCCCGGCCAGATCATCTTCCGGATTGGGCTGTTTCTGATAGCCGGCCGTATCGAAAGGGATCTCCTCGCGATGACCGCATATCTTTTCCCTGAAATCGGGATCCACCGGGATCGGGGTCTTGCCATAGGAGCCCTTGACCAGGTTCACGAACTGCACCGAGTTGGTGGTGAACCATGGCTGATCCTTGCTTTCGTCGATTACGCAATTGACTGCCTGCACCCCTACTATCTGGCTTGTCGGAGTTACCAGCGGAGGGCATCCCGATCTGACCCTGACCTCCGGTACCAGTTCAAGGGCCCTGTCGAGCAGTTTGTCCAGGTTGAGCTGCTTCAGCTGCGCCAGCATATTGGTGTACATCCCGCCTGGGATCTCTGCCTTTCTTACATTTTCGTCGGGTCCGGGCAGGTTAAACCAGGATTCGATCTCATGGCAGCATTCGAGAAGATCCTTCTCATCTCCCCGCCTGGCAGCCTCAATGGCTCCATTGAATTTCTCATCGACCAAAGCCGGCAGTTTGTAGTCGGCCAACTTAAAATCCCTGGGCATCACTCCCCCGGTATCAAAAGCCGCGAGCTCCTTCCGGATCTCCTTTAGCTCGGCGTTGATCCGGGTGACCGTTTTCCGGTCAACGCCGGTATGGATGCCGAGCTTATCAGCAAAAACCTGGATCAGTTCAAAGGCAGGAGCAGCCGTACCGCCCGAAAAGTTCAGGATCGATGTGTCCACAATATCCGCCCCGTTCAGAATGGCCATTAGAGTGGAAGCCAGGCCGTATCCGGGCGTGCAGTGCGTATGGAAATCGACCGGGACCTTAAGGGATTGTTTCAGACCCCTGACCAGCTCCCCGCTTTGACCCGGCGGTATCAGACCGGCCATGTCCTTGACGGAAATCATGTCGGCTCCCATTTTCTCGAGCCTGATGGCCAGGTTGATGAAATATTCCGTAGTGAAAATATCCTGCGGGAGTTTTTTGCCTCCGAAAAAGGCTTTCAGCTTGTCCCTGGCCGTGAAATGCGGATCCACCGTATAACAGACCGCACAATCCGCAATACCGCCGTTTTCCTTTACGAACCGGATTGTTGAAGCCATGTTGTCAACATCATTCAGCGCATCAAAAATGCGCATGATCCTGATGCCCGATTGAATGGCCAGACGGTTGAACCCTTCGATCACCTCATCGGGATAAGGGCTGTAGCCAAAGAGGTTGCGTCCGCGGCTGAGGGCGGTGAGGCAAGCGGTATCTTCCATGACAGCCTTGATCTTCTCGAGCCTTTGCCAGGGATCCTCATCCAGGTAACGCATGGCAGAATCCGGCACGGCACCTCCCCAGACTTCCATGGCATAAAACCCGGCATTCCGGTAAAGAGGCAGGACACGGTCAACCTCCGCCTGGTTCATCCGGGTTGCAAACAGCGATTGCTGCCCGTCGCGCAGCGTAACGTCACGAATCAGTAATTTCGAATTCATTGCATTCTCTTCTAATCCTGATACTTACTAAACCGGATACCATTCGTATCCTCGTCCGTAAAGTTCCGAAAAATAGGCCGGTTGCCTCTCTCTTTCTATGACATATATCACGCCAAGCAACCTCATTGGGTTTAGTGACGGATATTAGGATCAGGAATGTCAAATCCGATTACCTTTACGGCGTTTTTTTTGCTAAACCATGATTCTACCGACCTCAAGAACCTCCGTTTTACGGATCGCCGTGATACTTCTCTCTCTGCTTGTTATTCCCCTGAGTGCCTTTGCAGCCGGTACCGGTATCATACCCTCGATAGGACCGGTCAGGGTGGAATTCATACTGTTTGCCGTAACCCTGATCTGCGTAGCTGTCTTTCACCACCAAACGATGTATGTAGCCCTGTCCGGGCTGGCTGCCATACTTATTTTCAAATTCATTTTCGATCCGGGTTTCAATCTCTGGGAGCATATCGCCGGAACCCCGGAAAAAGAGGGCGAATGGCGGATCCTGCTGAACCTCCTGGGCTTGCTGTTTGGTTTCGCCATCCTGGCCAAGCACTTCGAGGAGTCGCATCTGCCCGAGATCCTTCCGAATTTCTTGCCTGACAATTGGTTTGGCGGTGTGGTCCTCCTCACTATCATCATGTTCCTCTCCTCATTCCTCGACAATATTGCAGCTGCGATGATCGGGGGCACCATAGCCATGGTCCTGTTCAAGGGCAAGGTTCACCTCGGATTCCTGGCAGCCATCGTTGCCGCCAGTAATGCCGGGGGGGCAGGGTCCGTGGTCGGTGATACGACGACTACCCTTATGTGGATTGACGGAGTCAACCCGGTATGGGTTTTCAAGGCTTTTATTGCCTCCATCTCCTCATTCCTGATTTTCGGGATCGCAGGCGCTCTTCAGCAGCACAAGTATCAGCCCATCCAGAAGTTTAATGATCCGAATATCAAGCTTGACTGGGGTAAGCTTTTTATTGTATTCCTGATCCTGGTCTGCGCCATTAGCACCAATTACCTGCTTGATTTCCCGGCCCTGGGTGTTTGGATTGCCATTCTGGCCAGTGCCCTGTTCAGGAGAACGCCCTGGAACGAGATGAAAAAAGCATGGAAAGGCACCGTATTCCTGATGTCGTTGGTTACCATTGCTTCCCTGATGCCGGTGGATGAATTACCGCCTGCATCCTGGGTGAGCGCTTTCATCCTGGGTTTTGTATCAGCGGTTTTTGACAACATACCTTTGACCAAGCTTTGCCTCGAGCAAGGAGGTTATGATTGGGGGATGCTGGCTTATACGGTCGGTTTCGGCGGCTCCATGATCTGGTTCGGGTCTTCGGCAGGTGTGGCCTTGTCGAACCTGTATCCACAGGCCAAGAACACGGTTCAGTACGTCAGGAACGGCTGGCATGTCACGATAGCCTATGTCGTCGGATTCTTTGTGATGCTGGGTGTTGCCGGCTGGCATCCCCATCCGCCCCATAAGGAATCCCACCAGAAGGTAACAACCGAAATCCCAAATAATTAAAACAGCATGGCTAAAGGTTTGATCAGGAAGATACTGCTACCCAAGGAGGACAAGTTTTATCCGATGTTCGAGGAGATGGCCGATTTAACTGCAAGAGCTGCCAACCTATTTGCTACCCTGTTTGACGTAACGGACCCTGATGCCCGGGAAAACATCTTCCGGGAAATCAAGCTGACGGAGACAAAGGCAGATGACATCGTCCACCAGGTTTTTGACTGCATCGACACCACTTTCATCACGCCATTCGACCGCGAGGACATCCAGAAACTGACGATGAAGATGGATGATGTGATTGACATCATCAATGCGGCCAGTCAGCAGATCAGGTTATACAAGCCCCACAAGCTTCTTCCTGAATTCCGGGATCTGAACGGAGTGATAATCAGGGGTTGTGAACAGATCCGCATTGCCATCCTTGAACTCAGGAACCTGAAAAAACCGGTTAAAATCAACGATGCCTGTATCAAGATCAATGAATTGGAAAACATTGCCGATGATATCTTCCATCATTCTTTGTCGGAATTATTCGCCACCGAAACCGATGCCGTCGAGTTGATAAAGAACAAAGACATCCTGGTCATGCTGGAATTTGCCACCGACCGGATCGAGGATGTATCGGATGTTTTAAAGACCATCATCATAAAATCCGCCTGATATAGCCCATGTCGGTATTTGTCATTGTCATCATCGTCATTGCCTTGGGTTTCAATTTCCTGAACGGCATGAACGACGCTGCCAATTCGATAGCGACCATTGTGTCCACCAAGGTACTGACACCTTTACAGGGAGTTGCCTGGGCTGCTTTCTGGAATTTCGCTGCTGCGGCTATCTTCGGCGTGCATGTCGCTACCGTTATCGGGAGAGGCATAGTGGATCCTTCTATGGTCAATGCCGGTGTCGTCTTTTCTGCTATACTGGGTTCAATTATCTGGACTTTCCTATGCACAAAGGTAGGCCTGCCGATCAGCGTTTCCCATGCCCTGATAGGTGGTCTGATCGGACCTGCCATCATCATCGGAGGTTCTAAATTCCTGGTTATCGGCGGGATTATAAAAGTAACCCTGTTTGTTGTCCTCTCCCCTTTGCTGGGACTGGTACTGGGAAACCTCCTGATGGTTACCACCATGTGGTTGTTCCGCAAAACTTCTCCCCGGAAGGTTGATGCAACTTTCAGGATTCTACAGCTGGCCTCCTCAGCCGTGTTCAGCCTGGGCCACGGCAGCAATGATGCTCAGAAAACAATGGGGGTTATAGCTGTCCTGCTTTTCAGCACGGGTAACATGACCGGTGAATTCCACGTACCGATGTGGGTCATAATCACCTGTTACGCAACTATATCCCTGGGAACCTTAACGGGTGGCTGGAAGGTGATTAAAACTCTCGGCACCTCGTTGACTCACCTTAAACCGGTTCAGGGTTTCTGTGCCGAAACGGCAGGGGCAATCACAGTCATCGGCAGTACATTGGGAGGTATACCGATCAGCACCACGCATACCATTACCGGATCCATCCTGGGTGTCGGATTGGTAAAAAGCCTTAAGGCGGTCCGGTGGGGAGTCGCAGGCAATATAGTTTTAGCCTGGATACTGACGATTCCTGTGTCCATCCTAATAAGTGGAGTCATTTACCTGGTAATGAGCTTTTTGAATATCACGTGATAAATTTGTGATCCCGTTTCCTGAATTGACACGCGTTCAGTATCTTTCCTGCAGTTTTCCTAATTACAACCAACCTTGTCCTTATGGCAAAAGGTATAGTCCGAAAATTGTTCCTGCCTAAAGAGGGGAAATTCTTCCCTATGTTCGAAACCATGTCGGATTATCTCTCTGAGGCAGCCGGCTTACTAGCCGGGATCATCGACAGCTCGCAACCTGCCTTACAGGAAGAATCTTTCAAGGAGATCAAGGCAATTGAGAAAAAATCCGATGACGTTGCCCACGATGTATTTGATGCACTGGACGTAACTTTTATCACACCCTTTGACCGGGAGGATATTCACCAGTTAGTATCCAAGATGGACGATGTGCTGGATTTTATCAACGCGGCCAGCACACAAATCCACTTGTACCATCCGGTGAAGTTGCCACCACAATTCAACCAGATGGTAACCGTCATCATCCATGGCTGCGAACAGGTCAAGATTGCGGTGAAAGAACTCAGAAACCTTAAAAAACCGCAAAAAATCTCGGATGCCTGCATCAGGATCAATGAGTTGGAAAATGTGGCGGATGATATCTACCACCGGATTATATCGGAATTGTTCACCACTGAAACCAATGCCATCGAACTGATCAAGAACAAGGAAATTCTGGAGGTTCTGGAACTTAGCGCTGATGCTCTCGAAGACGTATCCGATATCCTCAAGACCATCATCATTAAATCTGCCTAATCAAGAATCCATGTCCTTTCTGATCATCGTGATCATCGTGATCGCTCTGGGTTTCGATTTCCTGAACGGGATGAATGACGCCGCCAATTCCATTGCAACGGTGGTATCCACCAAGGTTCTTTCCCCGACGTTAGGGGTTTTTTGGGCCGCTTTCTGGAATTTTACGGCTGTCTTTATTTTCGGAGTCCATGTTGCAACAACCATTGGAAAAGGTATTGTCGAACCCGCCATAGTCAATGAATATGTCATATTATCGGCGTTGATCGGCTCGATCTTCTGGGTATATGCCTGTACCCATTTCGGGCTGCCGATCAGCGTCTCGCACGCCCTTATCGGCGGGCTCATGGGCCCGGCGCTGATTATCGGAGGTCCGGATACCCTCATCTCTGCAGGTATACTAAAAGTCTCGATTTTTATTTTCCTCTCCCCGATCCTGGGATTCCTGCTGGGAGGCCTGGTCATGATCGTCACCCAATGGGTTTTCAGGCGTACGCGTCCACGCAAGGTAGATTCCGTTTTTCGCGTCATGCAGCTGGTTTCATCGGCAGTTTTCAGCCTGGGACATGGTTCGAATGATGCCCAGAAAACAATGGGGATCATAACCATTCTGCTCTTCAGTACCGGTCACCTCGGCTCCGAGTTCCATATACCCGCATGGGTAATTATTGCCAGTTATACCGCTATCGCAGCCGGCACCTTTGCCGGTGGCTGGAAGGTGATCAAGACCCTGGGCAGTTCGTTGACACACCTGAAACCCGTTCAGGGATTCTGTGCCGAAACCGCCGGTGCGATCATGGTGATCAGCAGCACCTTCGGGGGGATTCCCGTCAGCACCACGCATACGATAACCGGCTCCATCATGGGCGTGGGATCCGTCAACCGCCTGAGCGCCGTACGCTGGGGAGTGGCAGGCAACATCATCCTCGCCTGGATCCTGACCATTCCCGCCTCGATGATCATCAGCGGGGGCGCTTATCTGCTGGTTTCGCTGTTTGTTAAGTGACTCGTGACTCGTGACTCGTGAATCGTGACTCGTGACTCGTGACTCGTGAATCGTGACTCGTGACTGGTTAAAAAGAATACGCGCATTATAATTCTCCAACTTAAACATGATTTTCCTTTTTCCTTTTTCCTTTTTCCTTTTTCCTTTTATTAATACCACCCATACTATGAAATCCCACACATTCCTTATCCTGGCCTGCCTGGCTCTTCTGGCCTCTTGCAAGGGCGGGACCGAAAGCCGGCTGCCTGGCAACCCGCTGGTTGCCGAGTTCAATACTCCTTTCGGAGTGCCTCCCTTTGACCAGATCAAGCCAGCCCACTACATGCCCGCCTTCAGGCTAGGCATGGAAGAGCACCTGAAAGAGATTGACGCCATTGTCAACAATATTGGTAAGCCCACCTTTAAAAACACCATTGTGGCACTTGACGAATCCGGTGAATTGTTAGTCCGGGTAGCCCGGGTTTTCTTCGGACTGGCGGAGGCCAACACCAACGATTCGCTTCAGCAGATCCAAATGGAAGTTTCTCCCCTCCTTTCGGCTCACAGCGATGCTATCAACCTGAATCCAAAACTGTTTGAACGGATCAAATCGGTTTATGAAAACCAGTACCGGTTCAGTCTGAGCCCGGAGGAAACCTATATTCTCGAGAATATTTACAAGGACATGGTCCGGAACGGCGCTAACCTGGATCCGGAGAAAAAGGAACAGCTCAAGAAACTGAATGAAAGATTGGCCGTTCTTGCGGTTCAGTTCGATCAGAACGTGCTGGCCGAAACCAATGCTTTCAAACTGGTGCTCTATGAGCCCGATGGCCTGGCCGGGTTGCCGGAAGGAGTGATCTCGGCCGCCGCCGAAGCAGCCAAGGCTGCCGGGTTGGAAGGCCGATGGGTTTTCGGACCCACACGCCCAAGCATGACCCCGTTCCTGCAGTATGCAGAAAACCGCGAACTCAGAAAAGCGCTCTACACCGGTTACCTGAACCGGGGTAACAACGGCAACGACAAGGACAACAAGGCTATCCTGGCCGAGATCATCAGCCTGCGGGCTAAAAGGGCCCAACTTCTCGGTTACGCCAGCCACGCCCATCTGAATCTCGAACCCCGCATGGCCAAGGTCCCGGAGAATGTCTTTGGCCTCCTGGATAAGATCTGGGCCGCAGCCATCCCAGCCGCCATCCGCGACCGGGATGAGATGCAGCAGATCATTGAAGCGGAAGGAGGTAAATTCAAGCTGGAAGCCAGCGATTGGTGGTACTATGCCGAGAAACTCAGAAAGGCCAAATACGATCTCGACGAAAATGAACTCAGACCTTACTTTAAAGTGGAAAATGTGCGGGACGGAGCGTTTGAAGTGGCCACTAAACTGTATGGGATCACCTTTACGGAGATCAGTGACATACCCAAACCCCACCCCGAAGCAATGGCCTATGAGGTGAAAGAGTCTGACGGTACCCTGACAGGCATTTTGTACATGGACCTGTTCCCCCGCCCGAGCAAGCAGCAGGGAGCCTGGTGCGGCGGCTACCGCGATCACCGGGTGCTGCGGGGAAAAGAGATCAAACCGGTGGTCACCATGGTTGGCAATTTCACCCGTCCCACCGGTGACAAGCCCGCTCTTATCAGCCTGGATGAAGCCCTGACTCATTTCCATGAGTTCGGTCATGCCCTGGAAGGACTCTTCGCCAAAAACAAGCTGAGCACTACCTTTGTCGCCCAGGATTTTGTGGAACTACCGAGCCAGATCATGGAGCATTGGGCCACCGAACCGGAAGTGCTGAAATCCTATGCACGCCATTACCAGACCAATGAGCCGATACCCGATCCGCTGATCGAGAAGCTCCGCAAGAGCAGCTTCTTCAACCAGGGATTCGCCTCAACGGAATTCCTGGCTGCCAGCTATCTCGATATGCTCTACCATACGCGGCAGGATACCGTCCGGCCTGACATCGCGGCAGCGGAACAGGAATACATGTCTAAAATCGGCCTGATCCCCGAAATCCTCCCGCGTTACAGGAGCACCTATTTCATTCACATCACTGGCGGATATGACGCCGGATATTATGCCTACGAATGGGCTGCCGTCCTGGATCATGACGCTTTCGAAGCTTTCAGGGAAAACGGTTTGTTCGACAAAGCCACTGCGAACTCCTTCAGGAACAATATCCTGGC
>CAZJNQ010000091.1:0-8926 GCA_964547475.1 uncultured Porphyromonadaceae bacterium | reverse complement strand
CCGCATCAAACTCAAGAGACTTTATCCGTCATATGAATGTTGACATGACACTACCCGTACCCTGACGATCACCGGGGCAACCATTTTGCGCAGCTACAAGCCTTTTGCCAGGGTCAAGGATGATCCCAACTGCACGACCGATTGCAGTACGCATGTGGTGAACGGTATTGCCGGGATTTCCGACTGGCAGCACTACATGATCTATACCCTGAATGACACAGTTCTGCGCCTGGCGGTTTCCAGGGACCAGGACGTTCATGGAGAGGGGGTCTGCTGGCTGGTTTACAACTTCATCTCGAAGGTCTATGACGATACCCATGAAGCTGAGGAGGAAGTCGTTGTGGTATGGCCTGCCAAACCCACACCTGTAGAGACCAACGATCCTGCTGTATCGGCCACACTGGAAGGAACCTGGTCGCCTATTGCCACCTATGAATGGCAGGCTTGGTTTGCCGGTTTCTGGAATTTTGCCACGATGACCAATGACTTCCCACCTGAATATGCCGACGAAGGCTCCGTCAACTGGGGTTCCTATTACCCGGGCCCAAACGATACCTGGGCGGCTCCTACAGACAGCATCATTGCTTGCAGCATGATTTTCGGAGCTGATCTCGGGATAACGGTCAAGCATAATGAAACTGTTCTGACCACGGGCACTTTCAAGGCCGGAAGCTCAAAGATCACCTGTACAGGAACGACACCGATCACAGTTTCCACGACCTTGATAGATCCCAGCACCTGCATCATTGTCACAAATGACGGTGCGAAACTGAAGCTGGCGTTCTATCAGACAAACGGTGCAGGCACCCAGAATGAATGGGTGATGTACACGTATGTGAAAAAGTGATCTGAAAGGTCAGGTTTTAATTAACCCAAGGTGAACCTTGTGAGAAGTAGCATGTTGTGGCTGCTGCTTTCAGTAACCCTTATGGTTTCTTGCAGGAAGGAAGATCCCGGCGAGTATCCTGAGACTCTGCCGGGATCTTACACCTGGGTACGGATCTATGAGGATAAGCATCAGTCCATCGGATCGGCTAACTGGCTTTTCATCACCGGCGACAAGCATTTTTTTGGCCGGGTTTACAGGAGCACGGAAGGCCGGGGGATTGTTTACGGAGATTTAGAGCTATGAGAAAGATCATCGGATGGCCGGCTGCAACTTTGCTTTCAGGAATTCTGCTGCTTTGCGGATCGTGCCAGGACAGGCCACCTTCTTCAAGGGAAACGCTCAATTTTAATTCAACCTGGAAGTTTGAGCTGGATGATTCTCCTGACTACAAGCTGGCCGAATACGATGATACGCTCTGGCGGAAGCTTGATCTGCCCCATGATTGGAGCATTGAGGGGAAGTTTGACAAGAATAGTCCGGCCGGTTTGGGAGGTGGCTTTCTTCAGGGAAGAATCGGCTGGTACCGCAAAACCTTCACCTTGCCTGAGTCAGATTCTGTAAAAAAGATCTACATCGCATTTGACGGTGTTTATCATAACAGTGAGGTCTATGTCAACGGCACGCTCCTTGGCAAGCGGCCGAACGGTTATATCTCCTTTCAATATGACCTCACTCCCTTTCTGAAATTCGGGAAACAAAACCGGAATGTCATTTCGGTCCGGGTCGATAACTCGGACCAGCCCAATTCTCGCTGGTACACGGGTTCCGGCATATACCGGAATACCTGGCTGGTTAAAACCCATCCCGTACACGTGAACATCTGGGGCATGCATATCACGACCCCCACCGTTTCCGAGAAGGAGGCGGAAGTGGAAATATCCGTTTCCATCATTAATACGACAGCTTCAGGAGAGACGGTTGAAGTGGAAACCCGGATCGTCGACCGCAAACTGAAAACGGTAGCAAAAAGCCTCACGGAACTTGAAATATCCGGGAACAGTACTGAGGAAGTGCAACAAAAACTGACAGTCAGTCATCCTTCTTTATGGAGCATCAAGGATCCGTACCTCTATAAAGCGGTTAGTTATATCAGGTTAAAAAACAGGATAATAGACATTTCCGAAACGAGTTTCGGGATCCGGTATTTTGAATTCGACCCGGATCATGGCTTCTCCCTGAACGGTCAGGCGACAAAGATCCTGGGAGTATGCAATCACCACGATATCGGAGCCCTCGGAGCTGTCGTTAATCGACGTGCCATTGAGAGGCAACTGGAGATTCTCAAGGCTATGGGCTGCAATGCCATCCGGACCAGCCATAATCCGCCCTGTCCGGAATTGCTTGACCTATGTGACCGGATGGGTTTCATCGTCATGAATGAGACATTCGATACCTGGGGAAAAAAGAAAGTCACCTATGACTATGACCAATATTGGGATGAATGGCATACGCGGGACCTTACCGATCATTTGCTCCGCGACCGGAACCATCCTTCCGTTTTCATCTGGAGCATCGGGAATGAGATCCTTGAGCAGTTCGATTCCTCCGGTACGGAAATAACCAGGGAGCTTGCGGCCTTGGTACATAAAATGGCTCCGGGAGTGCCTGTCACTTCCGGATGCAACTTCCCGGAACCCGGGAATTTTATTATCCGTTCGGGGGCACTCGACCTGATCGGTGTGAATTATCATCACGAAACATTTGAAGAGTTTCCTGAAAAATTCAAAGGGCAGATATTTGTCGGATCGGAAACCGGCTCAGCCCTCAGTTCGCGCGGCTGCTATGATATGCCGTCAGACAGCGTCAGAATATGGCCAGTCCGGTGGGACGAGCCTTTTTTTGCAGGAAATCCGGATCAAACCTGTTCAGCCTATGACAATTGCCATGTTCCCTGGGGATCCACCCACGAGGAGACCTGGGAACTGATAAAAAGCCATGATTACCTGTCAGGCTTGTTTATCTGGACAGGTTTTGATTATCTCGGGGAGCCAACCCCTTATCAATGGCCATCCAGAAGTTCCTATTTCGGGATCGTCGACCTGGCCGGGTTTCCGAAAGACGCTTATTACTTCTATCAGAGCGAATGGACGACCAGGCCGGTACTGCACCTGTTCCCTCATTGGAACTGGGAGGAGGGACAGGTGATAGATATCTGGGCTTATACCAATTTCAGCGAGGTCGAGTTGTTCATCAACGGGAAATCCCGGGGCAGGCAAACCCGGCAGGAAGGATTTCTGCACCTGGCCTGGCGGGTTCCTTTTGAGCCTGGGACATTAAAGGCCATCGGCAGGAATCCTGACGGGAAAACCTGTGAGGCAATCATCAACACGGCGGGCAAGCCCTCAAAGATCAGGCTCGATGCGGACCGCAGCACAATCCAGGCTGACGGATCGGACCTGGCCTTTATCACGGTAACCCTCCTGGACCGGGATAACAACCCGGTTCCCCGGGCCGATAACCGGGTGTTCTTTGAAGTGGGCGACCTGGTCGCTCTCGCAGCGGTTGACAATGGTTGCCAAACCAGTCTTGAACCCTTCCTGGCTGACAGCCGGAAGGCATTTAACGGGAAATGTCTGGCTGTGCTGAGATCGGGGACCAGGAAAGGCAGGACCTGGATCAAGGCGTCTTCCGAAGGCCTGCAATCAGCAATACTTAAGCTAAACTTGATATAGATTGATGAACTTAACAATGAAACAGTTATGAACCGCATCCTTCTTGCCTTATGTGTGGGTATCGCCTCAGTGTCCTGCGTCCCCCGGCTATCTTCCTATCAGGTTAAATCACCGGATGGGAACCTGGTGGTCACTGTGGAACTGATGGATGGGAAACCTTACTATTCAGCAGCCTACAAAGGAGAGATCATAATCCGTACCTCAGCCCTGGGCCTGGTCCTTCAGGATGCAGACACGCTGACAGACGACCTGCAGGTCAGCTCGGTTGACACCAGCAGTTTCAGCGAGACCTGGGAACAACCCTGGGGGGAGGAACGATGGGTCGAAAATCAGTACAGGGAAAGTGTTTTCAACCTGGCTGAAAGGGGAGGTTATAAACGAATGATCCAGATCATTTTCAGGGTATTCAACGATGGCCTGGGATTTCGTTACCGCGTTCCCGGGCAGCCGAACCTGGGGCAATTCACGATCATGGACGAGCTGACTGAATTTGCCATGGCGGAAGACCTGACGGCCTGGTGGATCCCGGCTTACCGCGACAACCGCTATGAGTATCTCTATACCCGGTCACTGCTCAGCGAAATGGACACCGTCCATACCCCGCTCACCATGGAAGCCACGAACGGCATCCATATCAGCATCAACGAAGCCAGCCTGGTTGATTATGCCGCAATGACCGTGGCATCCCTGGGCGGGAATAAGCTTAAATGCGACCTGGCGCCCTGGAGCGACGGCACTAAAGTGAAAACCTCCGCCCCGATGCAGTCACCCTGGCGTACCGTGCAGGTGGCGCAAGATGCGGGAGGGCTGATCCTGTCGCGCCTCGTCCTCAACCTCAATGAACCCAATAAACTGAAAGACATTTCATGGGTCAAGCCCACCAAATACCTCGGAATCTGGTGGGGCATGCACATCAACAAATACACCTTCTGGGAGAGCCCGATCCATGGAGCTACTACGGAACGATCGATGAAATACATCGATTACTGCCGAAAATTCGGTATCGATCACCTGCTGATCGAAGGCTGGAATACCGGCTGGACCCCCCAGTGGTACGAGAACCTGCTGCATGTTTTCAATTTTACCCAGTGTACCCGGGATTTTGATTTCAGGAAGGTTACCGGTTATGCCCGCGAAAACAACGTGAATATTATCGGGTACCATGAAACCGGGTCAAATATCGATAATTACCTGGCCCAGATCGATGCGGGCATGCAAATGTACAGGGATGCCGGTTTGCATTCGATCAAGATTGGACAGGTGGGCTCGCGGATGATGCTCAAGGAATGGCATTATGGACAGTATGCCGTAAATTATTACCACTTCGTTCTCCGGAAAGCAGCGGATTACCAACTGGCTGTGGTTTTTCATGAACCCTTCAAGCCAACGGGGCTGCAGAGAACCTATCCGCATTACCTGGCCGCCGAGGGAGCACGGGGTCAGGAATACAATGCCTGGAGCGAAGGGAATCCGCCCGAGCATGAGGTCATTCTCCCGTTTACGCGACTCCTTGGCGGGCCGATGGACTTCACACCCGGGATTTTCAGCATCAGGTCAACCCGCTGCCACACTACACTGGCCAAGCAACTGGCCCTGTACCTGACCATCTATTCACCGATCCAGATGCTGGCCGACCTGCCTGAGAATTACGACGGGCATCCGGCCCTGAAATTCCTGCAGGATGTTCCGGTCAATTGGGAGGCAACCCGGGTGATCAATGCAAAGATCGGGGATTACTTTACGGTGGCACGGAAAGATATTGACTCGGATGACTGGTACCTGGGCAGCATCACGGATGAAAATGCACGCGAATTCACGATCAACCTCGATTTCCTCGATGACGGCACGAAATACCGTGCGGAAATCTATGCCGATGCCACAGATGCAGAATATGATGTTAATCCCGAAGCCTGTGTCATTTCGCAACAAGGGGTCGATAAATCCCGGCAGTTGACTATCCGGCTCGCCAAAGGGGGAGGGCAGGCTATCCGGTTCGTTGCATTAAAGCAGCCTTAATCCAAAGTGAGTCCCTGGTTTTCCCTGTACTTCGACGGAAGGACCTTGAACTCGGCCTTGAACAGCTTGGAAAAATATCGCGGATCCCCGAAACCGACGGCATAGGTTATTTCACTGATGGTCATGTCCGTCTCCAGGAGGAGACCGGCCGCTTTTTTCAGCCGCACCAGGCGGATCAGTTCATTGGGAGTTTTGCCCGTAAGGGCGGTCAGCTTTTTATATAAATATACTCGGCTCATCCTCAATTCATGACTCAGGCGCTCGACTGAAAAACCGGTATTCGAAAGGTTGTCCTGGATCAATTGCACGGCTTTATCCAGCAGCTTCGTATCCAGGGGTGTGATTGACTTGGTGTGCGCCTCGATACGGAAGCTTTGCTGGTAGTGCTTGATGAACTTTTCACGCAGGTTAAGCAGATATTCAACCCGCGATTCCAGAATCTCAAAACTGAAAGGCTTGGTAATATATTCATCGGCCCCTTGCCTGAGCCCATCGATTTTATCCTGCTGGGTTGACTTGGCGGTCAAGAGAATGATGGGTATGTGGGAAAAGGAGGAATTCGTTTTGATTTCGTTGCAAAGTTCAAGCCCATCCATTTCAGGCATGATCACATCGCTGACGATCAGGTCGGGTTGCCGGCTGACTAACAGCTCCAGTGCGGCTTTTCCGTTCTCAGCTTCCAGAATGTTGTAATTTTCCTGGAGACTGTCCTTCAGATAGAGGCGGAAATCCTTGTTGTCCTCGACCAGCAGTATGGTCTTGGGAGCTTTCCCTTCCCTGGGGCTGGTGGATAGGCTTTCTTTCAGGCTTGCCGGTTCAAGTGTTTCAGTTTCAAATGCATCTTGCGGGTCAATAACGCTTTTACGGTCAACAGGAAGGTCAACGATAAACCGGCTGCCCCGCCCCGGCTCGCTTTCAACCGAGATACTGCCGTTATGCAGTTCAACGAACTCCTTTGTAAGCGAGAGCCCGATCCCGCTGCCCTTTTGAACAAACTCATCGGGAAGGTCGGTCTGATAGAAACGCTCGAAGATCCTCTTCTGCTGCTCTTTTTCAATCCCTATACCGTTGTCCTCGACAGTGATGATCAGACGTTCCGCTCCGTCGCGATTGATCAATTCGGTAAATACCTTGATGTATCCTTTCTCGGGAGTGAACTTAAAAGCATTGGACAGAAGGTTCATCAGGATTTTCTCGATCTTGTCACGGTCAAACTTCATGAACAGCTCTTTCTCGTCCGGAAGAAATTCCAGTTCGATATTTTTCGATTCCCTCAGGTCCGAAAAAGAATTGAGGGTTTGCTCGATAAAACCGACGATATTACCGTAGATCAGGTTCAGTTTCAGCTTGTTCGCCTCGGCCTGCCTGAAATCCAGCAATTGGTTGACCAGATTCAGCAATCTCCTGGCATTCTGATGAATCAGATCGAGGTGTTTCCTGGTTTCCTTGTCCAGGTTGTTTTTCATCAGCCTTTCAAGAGGCGTCAGGATCAGTGTCAGCGGGGTCCTGAATTCATGACTGACATTAGTAAAGAACCGGGTTTTCAAGACGTTGAGCTCATGCTGTCTTTCAGATTCCTTGATAGCCTGTTCCTTTATCAGCCGGTTGCGCGCGGCGCTGATCAATAGCCTCCGGCTTGTCAGGACCACTCCCGCCAGGATGATAGTGTAAAGAAAATAAGCCAGCCAGGTGAGGTATCAGGGCGGTTTTATAACTATCTTCAGGGTGCCTTCTGAGCTTTCCCAGTCAGTTCCGGAATCGGATGACTGAACCTTGAAATCGTATCTCCCGGGTTTAAGGTTGGTGTAAGTAGCTTTCCTGTCTTCCCAGCCGGTATAGATCCATTTGTCGTTAAATCCCTCCAGTTTGTACCTGTAATTGATTTTTTGCGGTCCCAGGTAATTGATCGATGCAAATTTCAGGGAAAAGATATTTTCCTGGTAGGACAGGTTGATGGTACTCCCGTTAAATATAGCGGTTTTCTGAACTTTTCTGGAAGCTTCGGCAGAGCGGATCCGGATCTCCTCTCCAAAAACATCGAATTCGACTATATGAGTTTTCAATTGCGCATGGATAGTGCTCTCCGACTCAGGTAAAAACAGGTTGAATCCGTTGGATCCGCCGAATATCAGCTCGCCTTTGCTGGTTTTAAAGGCGGAGCCTTCGTTAAATTCCCTGTCCTGTAATCCATCGGACTCGGTGAAATTGACAATTTGGTGTGAAATATAATTGCCGTTCCCGTCGAAATTCGCCGTCAGCTTGCACAATCCGTTTGAGGTTGCCAGCCAGAGGTCGTGCAGGTCTGATTCCAGGATCGACATGATGGATATGTCGGGCAATCCGTTTTTCCGGTCGAATAGGTTCAATCCGTCCCTGGTACCTGCCCACATGTTTCCCCTGGAATCCCTGAACACATTGTATACAAAGTTGTTGCTCAGGCTGTTGTCATTTCCGGTCTCATGGGCTAAATGGTTGAACCGGGAGCTGGCATAATCAAAGACGAACACCCCATTGTCGGTTCCAAACCACAGGTTTCCTTCCGGATCTTCCGTTATGTCCATGACAAAGTTGGAAGTGAGTGAATTGATTCCTGTCCCGCTGTAATGCTGGAAAACCTCAAGGTCGCGGTTAAACAGATCCAATCCCCCCAGCATGCCGATCCACAGGTTGCCGTGTGAGTCTTCGTAAATATCCCAGACCTTGTTATTGGCGATGGATTTAGGATTGGCCGGGTCATTGACATAATGGGTGAACTTTTTCCCGTCCCAGACCGACAGGCCGCCATGATAGGTCCCGATCCAGAGCCGGTTTCCGGCATCCACGTAAAGACAAACAATCACATTGCTAAGTAGGTTGTTAGGAGCATCCGGGTTCCGGGGGATCCTGGCAAAGACATTCCTGGCCCTGTCAAAATAGATCAGGCCCTGCCCGTTGGTGCCGATCCATAAATTACCTTTAATGTCTTCGGCAAAGCAATTGACATCGTTGTAAGTCAGGCTTGCGGGATCGTCGGGCTGATGGGTGAAGAGAGCGAACCTGAACAGGTTCTTGTGGTAAAAGTTGGCTCCTTTCTTAAAGGTCCCTATCCAAATGATACCCTGGCTGTTCTTGAAAAGATCCGTGATCACATCCTGGCTCAGGCTGTTTTCATCGGAAGCGTCGCTTGTCATGAACTCGCATTCAGTCAGGCTTGTATTCAATATATTGATCCCGCCGTGATCCGTGCCGATCCAATAGTTATTTTGCTCATCCTGGATGATCCCGGTGACGATATTGGAGTTCAATGCCACCCAAGATTCCGTGTAATAATGCTGTAACCGGTTTAATGTGTCGATCCGGTAGATGCCGA
>CAZJNQ010000090.1:0-8946 GCA_964547475.1 uncultured Porphyromonadaceae bacterium | reverse complement strand
TTTTTGGCTAAGATATAAAATATTTTGATTGCGTCATATTAATTGTGACGTGACAGTAGTCCAGTCCAGGCTGTAGGTACCCGTTTCAGCCGATTCTTTCTTCTTGTCTGCGAAGAAGTTCTTCCCGCTGATCAGGTCGAAATACATCACCCCGTAACCTTCGTCTCCCGGTAATTCCATGCGGATATTATCCGGATTGGGGTCAAAGGTGAAGTCGGTCCCGGCATCCCACATCCATGCATCAGTGCCGACATTCTCCTCGTTAACAAAGTCCCAGGAGGTTCCGAGGAATGAGAGTGGACCGGGATGGATCTTAGCCTGAACGTCCAGGACCCACCCTTTTGACAGGCCATACCCTCCGGTCAGGAAGGTCCAGTACTCGGCGGAGTACATGGTCGGATCATCCTGTGCAATGACCACGTCGAACTGGGCGGAGGTCAGTTGAGACCCACTCCCCAGGGTTGTGCAGGTGAAAGGGTAAGTACCTTTCTCGGCAATCGAGACGGTCACCGTCTTGTCAACCGTGGGATAATCCACGTGGTTGGTCACGTCGGTAAACCAGACGTTGCCTGGTATGGTGGTCGTGAAGACAACTGAATTACCCGTGACGGTGAAGAAGAAAGTGCTGTTCAGAACCGGGGTGTAGTCGATCGGTTCTTCCTTTTTGCAGGAACTGGCAGCAAGAACCAGGAATCCCGCGACAAGACTCATTAGAATTTTAAACCTCATTTTTTCCATAATACAGTAGTTTTGATTAAACATGTTTTTTTTAGTTCATTGTATGGGTTACCACCCTTCATTTTGGGTCAAAACATTATCCGAGAGCGTGATCTGGTTATTTGGTATCTGGAATAATCCGCGTGTCAGGATCAGGTTGGCACCGTTGATTGACTTCGGTACGTCGACTCCGGCGGTCTTGACGGTTCCCGTGAAGGTAACTGCCTGGGCAGCGTAATTCAGGGTATGGTCATACCGGAGCAGGTCCCAGTAACGGATACCTTCAAATGCGAGTTCCAGCTTTCTTTCCTCATAGATCACATCCTTGTCTACCGAGGAGACCGGGTCGACTCCGGCACGGATCCTGACCCGATTCACATATTGCAGGGCGTTGGGGCTTCCGAGCTCGGCTGCCATCAGCAGGACATCGGCAAAGCGGATCACAAAGTAATCCTGAAACTGTCCGATCATGAAATTCACTCCCCCGTAATTGGTAACCCAGCTTGTTCCCGCGGAATCGCAGGTCGGCGTGTACTTTTTGGTAAAATATCCGGTATATTCCTTGACATCCTTGATCTCCGTATAGTTGATCCCTTCCTCCTTGATAGCCATGATGGATGCATCACGACGGGTATCCTTTGTATTCCAGTTCTTATAGACATCGGGAATGACCGTGCAGGCACCCCATCCATTGCCATAGCCGCTCTTTGCCCAACTCATGTTACGCAGCCCATTCATGACCAGCCAGCCATTCCCGTCGGTATTGCCGTTATAATCGCTCGTGAAGGTGTACTTGATGGCAAAAACCACTTCCTGGTTCGTCTCGCCGGCATAGGTGTTCTGAGAAATAGGCAGTCCTTTCTTCGCAGCTTCATACGTGGCAGCTGCCGGCCACAGGTCGGCAAAATTCGCTACGAGGTCATGTCCGCTGTTTAGGATCACATCCTCGAGGTTGGCAAGGACCTGGGCCTGGGTAACCATCCCCAGGAGATCGGGTTTTCCGTAGTATCCTGTATAGTACAAATAAACCCTGGCCAGCAAGGATTTGGCAGCCCACGTGGTGGCATGGCCGTATGCCGACGTTGCCATTTGTCCATAGGTCTTGCTGGAGCAATGTTCAACTGCGTACAGCAGGTCCCTGGTTATAACGGCATACGTCGAATCCGGATCGGCCTGGGGTACATTGTCGATTGTGGGCACCGTCAGAAGGGGTACGCGCTCAAACATCCTGACCAAATCGAAATAGAAGAATGCGCGCAGAAAACGGGCTTCCCCCTCGATTTCCTCTTGAAGTTCCTCACTGCCTGTCCAGTCAACCTGGTTCATCTTCAGGAGCAATTGGTTGCAACGGAAGATCCCCTTGTAGTAATTCTGCCAGTTACCTTCGAAGTTGTTCTGAACGGTCGGTGCGACGCTTTTGTCATATTCATCTATCATCTTGTAATTATCCTCGTCAGCTGCACCCGTTCCCCCAAAACACTGATCAGCCAAAACGGTTGCCGCAACCGGCATGGCAATCCCGCTGCCCGACCATATCAGTTGCAACCCATCGTAGCATCCCACGAGTGCTTCGCTCATTTCAGCCGGCGTCGAATAATAGTTACCATCGGTCTTAACGGTCAAAGGCTCGGTGTCCAAAAAACTTTCGCTGCAGGAACATACAGTCACTGCTGCGATGCCCAGGGCTAATAATCTGATGTTTTTCATGTTTATCCTCCTTAAAATTTGACACTGACACCCAACAACAGGATCCTCGGACGGGGATAGTAACCCAGGTCGATCCCGGATGAGAACCTGTCGGTATCTCCGTTATCAAAGCCAAATCCCACCTCGGGGTCCATCCCGTCATAGGAAGTGAGGGTGAAGAGGTTCTGCACCTGAGCGTAAAACCTGAGCTGGTCAAAATCGAGCCTGGGGATCAGTTTAGTAAGGTCCATCCCCACAGTTATATTACTGAATCTCAAATAACTGCCATCCTGAATAAAGAGATCGGAGAACAGGTAGTTGACATTAGCATTGGTAACCCTTGGGATTCTTTCCGAGGTGCCTTCACCGGTCCACCGGTCAAGAATAGCCGTGGTATAGTTGGCGTATTTGTTCGTATGGTTCCGGTATGACAGGACAATCTGGTTACCTGCCACCCCATTGGCGACCAACAGAAAATCGAACATCTTGTAAGTCCCGGAAAAGGTCAATCCGTACATGAAGTCCGGATTGGGATCTCCGATCTCAACCTTGTCCAGTTCATTGATGACGCCGTCATCGTTCTGATCCACGTAGCGCACGTCGCCGGGCATGGCTTTCGGCTGGATGACAACGCCCTGGGAATTGACATAGGAAGTGACTTCAGCCCTGTTCTGGAACAACCCATCGGTTTCAAGTCCCCAGAAATACCCGATCGGATGACCGGTCTCTGCGCGGTAAAATTCCGAAGAGTTATTGTAAAGGGTGTTTGTAGCACCATGGATGATGCCGTCCTCGGTCGGAACGTCAAGGACCACATTCTTGTTGTAGGCCCCGTTCAGGTTGACGGAGTATCTGAAAGCACCCGCCTGATCATTGTAGGAAAGCTGGAGTTCAACTCCCGTATTCAAAACATCCCCGCCGTTGATAAAAGGGGCATCGGCCCCGGCGGTGGCAAGGATCGGTGCCACGATCAGCCAATCCTTGGTCGTTTTATAGTAATAGTCAAAATTGATCCCCATCTTATTGTTCAGGACTCTCGAATCAAATCCGATATCCAGCTGCTCGGAAGTTTCCCATTTCAGCTTTTCATAAGCCAGGCGGCTGGGATAAGCTCCCTGTATGCTGATCCCTTCCACGTCGCCAAAGGCATAGGTAGCCTGGGTGAACTTGATGGGAGCCAGGTATTGGAATGCCGATATGGCCTGATTTCCATTCTGGCCCCAGCTGGCCCTCACCTTCAGGAAATCAATCCATCCGAGCCGGCTCATGAAGTCGGCATTGGTCATGACCCAGCCGGCCGAAACCGACGGGAAATAGCCCCAGCGGTTGCCTTTGGCAAATTTGGACGAGCCGTCCGCACGCAACGTGGCGTCTAACAGCCAGGTCTCATTGTAATTATATTGCGCCCTTCCGAAATAGGAAAGCAGCCGGTCTTCCTCATTGGGGCCTCCCTGGATGGACAGCTTGGCCCATTCCTGATTGGTTGCATTGTCGAGCCAGGCATGATCCAGATCCTCGAAAGCCAGTTCTGAATTCTGGCTGTACATCCAGGAACCGTTGTACTTCCTGGCCGACATCCCCAGCATGCCTTCCAGTGTGTGGAGTCCGGTTGAATAGGTATAGCTGACCAGGTTGTCTAAGTTCAGAGCCAGTCCCTTCGACATATTCTGGGAAGCTTTCGTATAGGTCGCAAACGAATAAACGGATAATTGATAAATCGGGGTAAATGAACGGGATTCACTCGTGTAATAGTCAATCCCCAGAGTGGATCTGAATTTCAGGTTCTTGACAGGCTCAATTTCAGCAAAGACATCACCCACGATTTTTTGCTCGTTATTCTTATCCTGGTTTGAATAAATCATCCCGGCATAAGGGCTCGATTCGGTGTTGTTCCAATAGGGTTTCCCGTTCTGATCCAAAATTTCCTTGGATGCAGCATTAAAGAATTCCCCATTGTCGTCATATACAGGCAACAACGGACTGGTATTGAAGGCTCCGCGCAGGCTGTTGTTGTACTGCCCTCCCACACCGATTCCGTCCCTGTTCACATACATGAAGTTGATGTGTTGACCGATCCTGATCCTGTTCCTGTAGAAATTGCTCTCCGAATTGAACCGCCCTCCATAGCGCTCGAAGTTGGAAATATCCTTGCCCCCCACAAGCCCTTCCTGCCCGGTGTAAGAAACGGACATGGAATAGACGGTCTGATCGTTACCGCCCGAGGTGCTGAGATTATAGTTTTGTGTCAACGCGTTCTTGACGAACATCTGGTCCAACCAGTTGGTGCTGGCGGCACCGGCCGTAGTATAGGCCGGCAGGTTGTTGACATCAAATGGAAGGTTTGAGGTGCTTCCACCGGAATTCAAATGCTGTTCATTCATGATGATCGCATATTCGCGGGCATCGAGCATGTCCACTTTTTTAGCTACATTCTGGACGCCGAAATAGGCATCAAAACTGACTTGCGCCCGGCCTTGCTGTCCTTTTTTGGTGTTGATCAGGACTACACCGTTGGCGGCCCGGGATCCATAAATTGCAGCCGAGGCCGCATCCTTGAGAAAATCAATGGATTCAATGTCGGCGCTGTTCAGATAATCAATATCGCCGGTCTGAACGCCATCGACGATGTACAGCGGTGCAGAAGAACCGGTCGTTCCCAAGCCCCGGATCACGACTTTCATCGGCTCCCCGGGCTGGCCGGATGTGGAGGTGATGTTGATGCCTGCTGCTTTACCCTGAAGGGCCTGCAGGACGCTGGTTGATTTCCTTATTTCCAGGTCCTCGCCGGAAACATGTGAAGTGGCTCCCGTGACCATCTTCTTTTTCTGCGATCCATAGCCAATCACCACCACTTCTTCCAGGTCGGAGATCTCTTCGGCCAGCCTGATCCGGATCACAGACTGGTTCCCCACCTGGATCTCCTGTGTCTTATATCCGACAAAGGAGAAAACCAGGACCTGATCCGGTCTCGCCTTGATCTGGTAGGAACCCTGTATATCGGTGGTTGTGCCGAGGGAGGTTCCTTTGATCCGGATGGAAACACCCGGAAGTGTCGTACCATCGGCTGAATTAACAACCTGGCCGGTTATCGTCCTTTCCTGGGCTACCAGCTGAACCTGGCAGGCCAGGCAGAGCACAAAAACCAGGAAAGAAACCTTTAAAAGCCATACGGGTTTTTGTTTACCGATAAAACCAAGCCAATTAAATCGGCTAACAAATAGTGTCATAACGTGAATAGTTTAAGGTTAACAGGTCAATGATAGAATATTAAAGTTACGACATCACTTTAATAAACAGGTGGTGAAATTTCTCGCAAATAGTCAGACAATTGAAAACTATACCGGCACAAATGTTAAGTCGGATAGTGTAACAATTGTTAACAACCTTGTTACGCCTGCACTTATCCCATGAAGGTCCTGGTTAATCGTTCCATTCGTATTCAGGAAGCATGGATTGCAGGAAGCCTTGAGGGAAACCCCTTGCAGGAACCGGATTTGATAGGGATGAATAACGATTTCCCGGCTGACGAGGCTTATTTAACTTCAATTATACTGAGCAGAACAATATTGGTTAAATCCTGATAATCATACTGATATAAACCATCATCACCAATCAGCATCAGCACCCCGTCAATTGGAATCGCATCATAGGCCAGGATATCCGGAAATTGGGCGATCCTGTGCTTGTTTATACTCAGCGGATCGGTGACATCGTAAATCTTCAGCCCGGCTTCACCGTCACAGACAAACAGGGTTTTCCCGTCAATGCCCAGCCCGTAAGGTCCTTCCATTGGATAAGTCTTCAGTTCCACTGGTTCGCGGAGATTCCTGACCGAAAGGACTACCAGCTGGTTCACATTGTTGCCGCAGAGGTTTCCGCCCCTAAGGGTGATGAAAGCGAGGTCATCCTGCACCACTACCGGGTCGCAGCCGGTCAGGTGCCAGAAGTTGCTGACATACATCGGAGAGGTTGGCACCGAGATGTCATAAATGCTAACACCGCTCTGGGAGCCCAGGAAGAGGGTCTCGCCAAGTATGAAGAGGGTTTCTATATTCCATCCCACGTTGAATTCCCTGCGCAGCACCAAGCTAGCTGGATCCGCGATGGAAAAGACATGTATACTGACTTTATCGACCGCATAAAGCGTGTTTTCAGTGATCCCGAACCGGGCCATGGAACCACCCACACCGATCCCGTTTCCGCTGATGCCTCCGGTGATGTCTCCCCTGGTGGATGCATCATTCCAGACATCTTCATAACCGTAGACAGGATAATAGTTGTTTTGCAATTCCTGTGTGACTTTCCTGATCTCCCAGCCTGTGACCACTCCTTTTTCCTCGTCAATATCAGCCAGCGGATAGTTCTCGTCATAAGCCGGTATCGAATAGGGAAGGACATCCTTTACCCTCGAAACTTCCCTGATATCAGTGAGATCAGACACATCCAGGGCAACCACGTCAATGTAGCTGTCGGCATAAAGGATATTTCCCTTGATGGCAATATCGACGTTCCCGGGAATCTCAATAAAGGTGGTGTTCACCGGGTTGGACGGATCAGAATTGTTGATGACATGGATGCCTTTCATCTCCTCGACGATGAAAATATAATCATCCTTGAAATAGATCTTGCCGGGATTGGACAGGTCGGAAGGGGCCGTCTGCCTGACGGCCAGGCGGAGATCTTCGTATGTCATGTAAATGGGGCTGTTCCCGGTAAAGATCTCGGTGAACCTGTCACGGCAGGCTGTCAGGGCCAGGAAAGTTATCAGGGCAATATATAAAGCTGTTCTTTTCATGACGGTTATTTTAACATTTGGGAATTACCTGAACAGGATTCCGATCCTCAGCACAAGCCGGTTATAATCAGCCAGAAGGCGATGATCGTCATCAGCCCGGTAAAAGAGCCTCTGGTTCCGGTATCCCACCGAAAAAACCAGGCCGAAATTATCGGAGAACATGTTCCGGATGCCGAAACCGGGATTCAACAGCCAGCCTCCCATTGCCTTATAATTCCTGTAGGTGTAAGGCCAATACACATCGTACTGGTAATTGGTTACCGCGCTGTAGTTATCATCCAGCGGAACGGAATATCCTCCCTGAAAGAAAAAGAACGGGGAAAAGTTCGCGTTCCGGACATAATAGCGCAAATCCAGGAAAACAGGCAAATAGCTGCCTGACAGGAATTCGACCCCAAGACCCAGCCCGGTTGAAAACTGGTTTGTCAGGTGAAACCCGTTGATGATCAGGAACGAAAAGGGAGCTGCATGGGAATTTTCCGGTGAACCGATCAGAAGTCCAATGTCGGTGATGTTGAAATAGCCAGTGAAAGTACGCAGAGCCACGGTTCCCGTTGGATTGGCCTGCTGACCGGCAGAACCGGTAATCACCACCAGCCAGAACAGCAGGGCCAAGGATGCTTTTCTCATATTTTTCACGTTTAATGCGGATATTACAAGCTTAAGAAAAATATAAAGTTAAGGGTTGCCAACGATTATTTACTTAACTTTTCAATCTTTAATAACCTAAACATGGCATTCCACAAATTTCTTTTACTGATCCTGCTCATCTGTCTTTCGATTGATCTTCAGGGCCAGGATAAGAACTCTTTTACAGATCCGAGGGACGGCAGAAACTATGCTGCCGTATCTATCGGTACACAAACCTGGATGAGCGAAAACCTGACCTGGCTGCCGGCTGTTTTCCCGGTGAATGACAGCCAGTTCGATCTCCCCTGTTTTTATGTCTATGGATATAACGGTAGGGACACAGCCCTGGCGCGTAAATCGGGTTATTATGCGCACTACGGTACCCTCTACAATTTCACGGCGGCGGCCGAAGCCTGTCCCCCTGGCTGGCACTTGCCCACGGACGGTGAATGGAGAGTCCTCGAAGAGTTTCTCGGGATGAGCAAGGATGAATCCGGTTACCGCGACTGGCGCCAGACAGGCCAGGTAGGAAAACAGACCAAATCCAGGGCCGGATGGAAAAACGGTAACGGTGAGAATCAGTCGGGTTTGTCACTCCTACCCGGTGGATGCAGGGGTTACGAGGGTTTTCAAAGTGAGGGATTCTGCGGCTACTATTGGACAAGCTCACCCTGCGGAGGTGACAACGGCTGGCGGCGGGGATTTTGCGGGGACGACAACGGCTCCAGCCGCCAGGACGAACGTCGCTATTTTGGCTGCTCGATCCGCTGCATCAAGGATAAATAACTATTAACGCGTTCCCGATATTCATGTCTTAACAGATCCCTTCCATGAAAAAGACTTTTTTCTGCCTGCTTCCTACTTGCCTCTTGCTCTGTTTGAATTCCTGCCAGGACCGGGATGACTCGGTCCCGGGTGGGGCTCTCCTCTCAGACCTGATCCGTCCGATCGAAAGCAGGAGCATGCGGTCAACCTCAACAAAGACAGATGATAATGGCAATCCTATTTCCCATAATGCTGACAATTCAAGGGAGAAACCAAAGTCGTTCTTGATGCCAAAGGGCCGGGTGTGGTGACGCACATGTGGTTCACTTTCCTGGGGCCGGCGCGCCATCCCT
>CAZJNQ010000089.1:0-9327 GCA_964547475.1 uncultured Porphyromonadaceae bacterium | reverse complement strand
ATTTTTAACCAATTTTAAGGGTTGAAAACGGTCAACGTTTTTCAGGCACAGACAATGAATACATGATTTTATGACTAATAATCAATGGTTTAGCTTAATAAAGCTGGTTCAGGGAAAATCACTCGGTACGCTGCCGGTGGGATTTATCATTGACTGCCCCTGGCTGCCAAACTGGGCTGGAGTTAAAATGATTGATTATTTCACCAGCGGGGAGGCGTGGTTCAATTGCCATCTGAAAGCTGCCGAAACTTTTCCGGGCATCTGGTTCCTGCCCGGATTCTGGTCGGAATTCGGGATGTGCACCGAACCATCCGCCTTTGGGGCACGCTGTACTTTTCATGAGAACGAGTTCCCACATGCCCATCAAGTGATCGCTTCACCGGATGAGATTGACCGGTTGACCAAACCTGATCCCGGAAGCGACGGGCTTCTTCCTTTCATGCTGAGGAGGTTGGTCCGCTACAGGTCTGTAATTGAAAAGGCCGGACATCAGATCCGGTTCTCGGTTTCCCGAGGTCCGCTGAACATTGCTTCCTATCTGATGGGGACAACCGAATTCCTGACCCTGATCCTGATGGAACCGGAAAAAGCCCATCGCCTGATCCGCCTGATCACCGATTTCCTGCACGAATGGCACGACTTGCAGAAGAAAACAATCGACAGTATAGACGGCATTTTCATGCTCGATGACCTGATAGGCTTTATGAGCGGTGAACAATTTGCGGAATTTGGCCTGCCTTATTTTAAGGAACTATATGACAGGCCTTTATCCGTCAGGTTCCTGCACAATGATGCCCCTTGCAGGGAATCGGCACCGTTACTGAGCGGGATCGGGGTCAACCTGTTTAATATGGGAGTCGATGTGCCGTTGAAGGAGCTGAGAGATCTTTGCGGACCGGGGGTCACTCTCATGGGCAACCTGCCTCCAAGGGATGTTCTGGCCGCGGGAAATCCTGAGCAGATAGGGACAACGGCCCGCAAGATGATCCGTGACCTGGAAGACAATCGATACTTTCTGCCTTCCTGTGGAGGCGGAATGCCTCCGGGAGTCAGCACGGAAAATATCCAGGCGTTTGTGGATGCAGTGGTTTGTGGTTGTCGATAAAATTTACTTTTGCCTTTTGCTTTTTGCCTTTTTACTTTAAGAAATGTGGATCTGTCCCGAATGCGGAAGAAAGTTTGCCAGGAACCGGCAGAGCCATTCCTGTGTTCAGTATGACCCGGAGATCCAATTCATGGGAAAGAGCCCAAAGGCCAGGGAACTTTATGACCTGCTGATCAACCGGATCCGGACGTTTGGGGATATTGAAATATATGGAGCCAAATGGGATATCACGGTACGGCGGTTAAGCACGTTCCTGTCAGTCATGGCGGGGAAGGCCCACCTGACAGTGGTGTTTCTGAGTGACCGGCCAATTGATGATTTTCCGGTGTACAATTCCTTCCATCATTCAGCCAGGCGCTGGTCCAATGCCGTAAAGATCGAGAGCCCTGAAGAGATTGATGACCAGCTGATCCGGTGGCTTAAGGAAGCTTACGACCTGGCAGAATATCAGTAGGTTGTCGTCATCGTTGAAGGCACAACCACTACAAAATCCCCTTTGCCCCTGGATTCTTCAGAAAGAGTGTCAATGTCATCCTGAGTCACTGTCGTTATGACCAGGATGAGTGCATCCGGCCGGAGTTTCTTCAGGTACCAGATGATCCCTTCATGATAATCGGAATGATAGGAGCCGTTGTAATGAATGAATTGCTTGTCAGGCTGATAATTCAGATTGATGAAGTGAGCCATCGTGGCATCCTTGATGGCCTGGGCTTTAAGGAGGTTCATCCCGGCGTGAGGTCCCATGGCTCCGCTTGGCTTGCCCATCGCGCCCATGTCCAGCATCTTTTTATAGCAGGGTATTTCGGGATCAAATTCGACCGGAAGGGGTGGAAGCCAGGTTTTAGCCTGATCCGAAAGGGAGTCAAGAGCTTCCAGTCCCCTGGAAGCCACGAGGGAAGCATACCGCCTTGGAACATTGGTGGCAATAAAGGGCAAGCCTTTCTCTTTGGCCAAATTAAGTAATGGCTTGTAATCAGTCGGATAGTTCTTCCAAAGCCGGCAGTCCTCCTCAAACTTTTTCTCGTTTACAAAACCGTCCCAGTATTCTTGTATCAGGACCTGGTCATCGGCCTCGAACATCTCTGCACCCAAAACCAGCCTGGATTCCCAATGTTCATACATTGCGCGGGTGATTTCCAGCTCAAGCCAGTGTGCGATGGGATTATTGTGCGACTCACCGAAAAAGACAAAATCGGCTTTTTCCAGTTCCCGGATCATTCTCCCATACCTGATTTCATCACCATCCCCGGTGTACAGGCGATAAGCAGGTTTATCCTGAGAAAAAGCGAAAGCGGTTACCAGCATCGATACAATACAAACTACTGCTCTTTTCATAGACTCCGATTTTATTATTCGGAAAAATAGTATTAAATCAGGCATGATTATTGATTCTTTCCCTGATCATTTGGCAAACCAATAAAAACCGACAACATGAAAACCGTTAACAAACTAATGGCGATCATTGTTCTGGCAGGCATGGCAATTGCCCCTGCAGTCGCCCAGGACGAATCAGAATATATCAAAAGGCCATTCCAGATCACCCTGCTTCCTCCCCTCGGAAGCAATGGACCGGATTATCAGGATTGCGTCAACAGGATATCCCTTAACCTTCTGTGGGGAGAAAGCGCCGGGCTGAAGGGGCTGGAGCTCGGAGGCCTGGCTAACTTTGAACGTGATTTTGTCGAGGGTATTCAGTTTGCCGGATTCGGTAATTTCAACAGGGGAACAACGCTGGGGCTGAGCGCCTCCGGATTCATTAATACGGATAATGGCCTGAATGGTGCCAGCGTTGCCGGTTTCATGACCATCAGCAGGCGGGTCACGGGGTTGCAGGGATCCGGTTTTATGAATATAACCGGCCCGGTCGCCGGGGCACAGATCGCGGGTTTCATGAATATAGCGGATAAAGTCAAAGGGGCACAGGCAGCAGGTTTTATCAACATCGCAGAGGATGTTACGGGAGCCCAGGTTTCAGGATTCATGAATATAGCCGGTAACGTCAAGGGGACCCAGGTGGGTTTCATCAACATTGCGGACCACTATGAATCCGGGGTACCCATCGGCTTTATCAGTTTTGTCGAAGACGGGTATCAGGATTTTGAAGTTGCCACCAGCGAAACCTGGAATCTGTCGGTTGGATACCGCGTGGGGGTTGACCGTTTGTACACCCAGTTCTTTTTGGGAAAACGCTGGGAGGATCCGGATGATTTCTGGGGTTTTGGAGCCGGAATCGGCACCCGGTTCCCGGTAACGCATTACTTTAAAGGTTCCATTGACCTGATTTCCTGGCAGTTAGTTGAAGGCGGAAAGCTCTGGGCTCCCCGTCCCAACCTGCTGGAACAGGTCCGCCTGACCCTTGAAGGCAAGATCTTCAGGCACTTGAGCTGGTTTGCCGGTCCCAGTTTAAATCTTTTGATCGTCCCGTTTACATACCCGGAACCCGGTTTTCTGTCGCTCTTTGATCCCTGGTCAATCTATGAAAGCACCAGCGGGATCAGCTACATAAAGATGTGGCCCGGAATCCAGGGAGGGATCCGGTTCTGATATGGCAATACATCCTGTTATCAGGATTAAGGTTCTGTTACTGTTTATTCAGGCATTGGCCGGAGCAGTTCAACCTTCTCATGGACAACAAATTGTCATCAACGAGATCATGCCATCAAATCAGGACGGCCTGGTTGATGAAGACATGGAAACCAGTGACTGGATCGAGTTATATAACTCAGGTGACAATCCGGTAAACCTCTCAGGATACACCCTATCTGATAGGTGCGATACGCTCACACTCTGGAATTTTCCCGATACTGTACTCAGGTCACGAACCTTCCTTCTTGTGTTTGCATCCGGAAAGAATCGTTCCCTGCCGGGTCATGAACTCCATACTAATTTCCGGATCAAATTTTCCGGCGAGAAACTTTATCTGAGTTTTAACGGAACGCTTGTACAAGCCATACCTGAATTCGATATTGCCCCAGCAGCCAGCTTTGGATTGTATCCGGATGGTGGAACTCATTATGCCGAATACAGGGTTCCTTCACCCGGTGCCAAAAACACCATGGAGGAGCAATGGGATGAGGTTATGTTTTCCGTTCCGGGAGGTGTGTATTCAGATGCATGTGGACTTATTCTGACCGCCAGGAATCAACAAAACCGGGTTTTTTATACCATTGATGGAAATCTGCCATCCACCGGCTCCATTTTGTATACTGGTCCACTTGTACTGTCTGATTCTTTATGCTCAAAGACAAAAATCGGAAGGCTAAAGATATCTCCGGAAAACCTCTATTATCCTGCGCCGGAGTGGATCCCCGAAGGCATTGTGATCCGGGCAGCATCGTTTGACCCGGAAGGAAACCGGGTGAGTGATGTGGAAACTCATTCCTATTTTATCCGCCAACTGGGCATAAACCATGAGAAATTGCCTATCGTGTCCCTGGCCGCAGGGTATAATGATCTGTTCGATTATTATCAAGGAATACTGGTTCCGGGAGTGGCCTGGCAACCCCATGATCCCGACTGGACAGGCAATTATTATCAACGTGGTGATGCCTGGGAAGTTGATGTCAATTTTGAATTCTATGATCCGGAAGTCCAAACCGGATTGAATCAACAAGCAGGATTAAGAACCCATGGGGGGAACAGTAGCCGGTTTCCGCAGAAGGGTTTTAAATTATATGCACGCGAGCAGTTTGGTTCGCCAAGGTTTAACTATCCCTTCTTCTCCTGTCAGGATAATGATTCCTATTCCCGCCTGGTATTGCGACCGTTCTATTCTTCCTGGAGCCAGGTCGGGTTTGAGGACCATCTGTCGCAAGCCATTGCCCGAAACCTGAATATCGATGCCATGGCCTCGAGGCCGGTCATTGTTTACCTGAACGGGGAATACTGGGGCATCTATTATTTGCAGGAATCCCCTGATGAGTATTATATAGGGGATCAATTCGGCCTCGAACCCGATAAAGTCAATTTGGTCGGCAACTGGTACGGTATTCCGGAATCAGGTGATCCTGCTGATTTTTTGAATCTGATTGATTTTGTGGAATATCAGGATCTGAGAATACCGGAGAACTATCAAAGACTGTCAGAATGGATGGATATCGATAATTTCATTGATTATCAGCTATTTGAAATATATTTAAGCAATTCCGACTGGCCGGCCAATAACATGAAATGCTGGTATAATCCAAGAAGCAGCCAGTGGCGTTGGTTTTTTTATGACGGGGACGCCTGCCTTTCCGATTATCGGTATAAAGGTTTTAAGTATGCGATCGATACCATCTTTGACAACAGTTCGACTCACGCACGGGCAACTCTGTTTCTGAGAAAGCTCCTGGCGAACAAGGATTTCTATGACAATTTCTTTAGCCGGCTGAGTGATCTTACCAATAGTCATTTGACCTATCAGGATATTAAACCTTCTTATCAAGGGTGCATTGAATCTCTCAGTTCTGAGGTCAAGCGACAGATCGACCGGTTTGGATTTCCAGGCGATTATGCTGCCTGGGTAGACCGTGTGGACCGGGTTTTTGAATTCCTGATTGAAAGACCCTGCGAAATACAGCGCCAGGTAAGTGCGTCGTTTAACGAAGAAATACAATGTCCTCTTTGTGATCAGCCTGTTGATGACATCCGCCAAATAGGGGTTTTTCCCAGCCCCAATAACGGCAGTTTTCTCTGTACACTCAATTCCGACCGGACACTGATCGGCCGGTTTTCGATCGTCAATGCTCTCGGACAAGTCATCCGTCAGTGGGACTATAAGATAAATGAGGGGAACAATAACATTGAGATCAACGATCCGACCCTGCCGGATGGATTTCTGATCCTGACAGTGAATACCGGAAGTAAGTTGTGGTCCATCCGGTTTATTAAAACCTGCTAACTTTACCGATCAGGATTTTTAAACCGGTTTAAACAATTACCGTATGGATACAAAAGCTCTTTTAAAGAAATTCTCCGCAGTCCTTTGGGTGCTCGGAGCGATCATTCTGGGAATGATCATTATTGGTTGGTTTGTTGATTATCCCCGGTGGCTCGACCAGTTGCTGACCAAGATACTGCTGTTCGGACTGGGAATCGTATGCCTCTACCAATCCTACAAACTCCGTCAGCGGGATACGAGATTCTCCATGATATACCTGGTCCTGGGGTTGATCCTGATCGTTGTCGCTTTTATCGATTTCGATTTCCTGGCAGTCATTGCAGTCATTGGTCTCGCCATCTTTATTTTCACCCGGCCTTTTATCAGAAAAAAAATCAAGGATAACGAACCCACTTCCCAGCCATGAACCGATTACTGCTATTGATGGCCTGTGGGGTTTTCCTTGCTTATCCATCCGCTCTTGCCCAGCAGCCAAAGCACACTTTTGAGCTTGGCAAGAAAGATTTTCTCCTTGACAGGAAGCCTTACCGGATGATTTCAGGGGAAATGCATCCGGCACGGATTCCGAGAGAATACTGGCACCACCGGATCCTGATGGCTAAAGCTATGGGATGCAATACGATAGCAGCCTATATTTTCTGGAATTACCACGAGAAGGCCGAAGGTGAGTTTGATTTTGAAACGGGAAACCGGGATATTGCCACTTTTGCCCGGATTGCGCAGGAAGAAGGGTTATGGGTCCTTTGGCGCCCGGGTCCCTATGTCTGCGCCGAATGGGAACTGGGCGGCATTCCGCCTTACCTGCTGAGAATTCCCGATATCAAACTCCGATGCAGGGATCCGCGTTATATGATCGCCGTTGAAAGTTACATCAGGGAAATGGCAGCGGTGATCAAGCCCCTGCTGGTTACCAACGGGGGTCCTATCCTGATGCTGCAGATCGAGAATGAGTACGGAAGTTTTGGGAATGACAGGGAATATCTTGAGGAACTCAGGCAAATGTGGATGAGGAACGGCATTGATGTTCCGTTTTATACGGCCGACGGTCCCACTCCTTACATGCTTGAAGCAGGGAATATCAACGGGGCCGCCATCGGGCTGGATTCAGGATCGGGTGAGACTGATTTTGAAGAGGCCGCCAGGCGTAATCCGGATGTTCCGGCCTTTTCCAGCGAAACCTACCCCGGCTGGCTTACGCACTGGGGGGAACAATGGGCCCGGCCCGATACTGCCGGTCTCTTACGCGAAGTGGATTTCCTGCTGAAAACCAACCGGTCATTCAACTTTTACGTGATCCATGGTGGCACTAATTTCGGTTTTACTGCCGGCGCTAATTCCGGCGGGAAGGGCTATGAACCCGACCTGACCAGTTACGACTACGATGCCCCGATCAATGAACAGGGATCGGCCACGCCCAAGTATATGGCACTCCGGAACCTAATCGGTAAATACACAGGACGGATGGTTGATATTCCTGATCCGATCCCATCCATGGACATTCCGGAATTCCGGATGCTTCCCTGCACAAGCGTCTGGGATCAGCTTCCGGAATCGCAATGGTCGGTTCAGCCCAAACCCTTTGAAGCTTTCGGGCAGGATTACGGGTTCATCCTGTACAAGACCCGGTTGATCGGCCATAAAAAGGGGAAACTGACCATTACCGACCTGCACGACTACGCTACCATTTTCCTGAATGGAGAGTATATCGGAAAACTCGATCGCCGGCTTGGCGAAAAAACGATTGATATTCCCGCAAGCGAGATAAAAGATCCTGTTCTTGAAATCCTGGTCGAAGGGATGGGCCGGATCAATTTCGCCCAGTACCTGATCGACCGAAAAGGGATCACAGACCGGGTTACCCTCAACGGCATGACGCTGATGAATTGGGATGTGTACAACCTGCCGATGGATGAAGAATGTCTTGAAAGGATATCAGATGTTGGATATGAGATGCTGGATACGGCAAAAATAAAACCTGGTGTTTTCTTTAAGGGAACGTTTACCCTTGAAGAGGTGGCCGATACCTTTATTGACATGAGCAATTACGAAAAGGGACTTGTGTGGGTGAACGGCCATAACCTGGGCAGATACTGGAACATAGGTCCGCAGTACAGGTTGTATTGCCCCGCTCCCTGGCTCCGGAAAGGAGAGAACGAAGTGATCGTTTTTGACCTTCATCAAACAGAAGCAAAACCGCTGAGCGGGAAGAAAAGCATGGAGTAGAAAGGGGACATAAGGGCACGAGGCTCAAGGCACAAGGCACAAGGCTCAAGGAAGACAACAGTTGAGATATGGATAATCTGTTAACATGGTTATTGGAAGGTGAACCTTGGGTGAGGTATCTCACCAGGACACGTTTAATGGTATTGCCGGAAGGCGAACCTGACGTTACATCTGACTGGAATGAGTTGGCTGCTCATCCGAAAATCCGTGCCATACTTCAAGAGAGCCTGACATGGCCAGGGCAGGTGGTCAACAGCCATAAAAATGCTTCGCTGATCTACCATAAACTCGCTTTTCTGGCCGACCTGGGGCTGAACCGGAGCATTCCCGAAATAGAAGCGGTCTCCGCTAAAATCCTGGATCATGCCTCTCCGGAAGGACCTTTTCAGGTACTGATGAACATCCCGAAACATTTTGGGGGAACAGGCGAGGATCAATGGACCTGGGCACTATGCGATGCGCCGGTATTGCTGGAGATCCTCTGTCGCTTCGGATTCGCCGGTCATCCGCAGGTTCTTTCGGCTATTGCCCATCTGGATCAATTGAAGAGGCCAAATGGCTGGCCCTGTGCCAGCTCATATGAACTTGGAAAATTCAGGGGTCCGGGAAGAAAAGAGGATCCATGTCCCTACTCCACCTTCCTCATGGTCAAACTACTCAATTCCTGCAGAAAACAGTTCGACTCGCCAAGCCTTGTGGCCGGAGCGGAAAACCTGTTGCATCTCTGGGAGACCAGCCAGGTTCAGCATCCGTATATGTTCTATATGGGAACCGATTTCAGGAAACTTAAGCTTCCCTTTATCTGGTATGATATCCTTCATGTATGCTATGTGTTAGGGCAGATACCGGAAATCCGTAAACATCCGTCATTTCAGGAGATGACCGGCATCATCCGGTCTAAAGCCGGCACAGATGGCAGGTATATTCCCGAATCGGTGTACCAGGCCTGGAAAGAGTGGGATTTCGGGCAGAAAAAAGAGCCATCCCGACTGCTGACCTTTTTCGCTCTTAAAGCAATAAAAAACTAATTGCTCAAAAAAAAATCAGGTTTAAGCGTACAACTATAAGTATTTGTTTTATGTTTGTATTGCAAACTTAATTGTTATACATTTAATTC
>CAZJNQ010000088.1:0-9942 GCA_964547475.1 uncultured Porphyromonadaceae bacterium | reverse complement strand
CGAGTGGTACCACAACGACGAAAGCCGGCTGAATGCCGGCTTTTGTCGTAAGGAGAGAGGAGAAAGGAGGGTTTATACACAGGCAGGAAAGGTACAACATTCTTCCTTAAGCTGCTTACTGCTTTTCAAGGAAGGATTTCAAATCCTCAACCGAAAGTCCGAGAGTTTTTAAGTTCAGCCTAACATGAAACTCTGGTATTTCTTTTTTTCCGGCTACAATGACAATGGGTCGTGACAAATCAGGTCTCGTCCAGATTTCGTGGTCTCCCTTGTTCCGAACATGACGAAGCCCCTGTGACTCTAAAAACTTCTTAAAATCAGAAGTCCGCATTTGTCCAAGAGACTCCCCCATAATAACTCAAGCCGGAATGGAAATACTCTTTTGAAGGTAGTTCTCCGGAGAGTTCATGATATTGATCAGAAGCGGATTATCACGACTGATTGTATCCAGATCAGGTGCAACCAGACTGGAATGCTTCATGATTTCCTTTTTCCACCCCATACGCTTCAGGTCTTGCTCCAAAGTACCCTTGTTGCGAGTATAGTTAAAGTAGATTTCAATTGCTTCCCTGGTGGCATTAAGAGCTTCGTCCTGGGTATCACCATAGGACGAAACATCAATCGATGGTGCATAACCAACAAATGAACCTGACGGATCCTTAAAGATGATAACTTCAAGTTTTGCTTTAAACGATTTGCGGGTTATTTGTATTTGGTTTTTTGCTTCCACTTTGGGTACACTTAACTCGATGTAAAAGTAAACTTTAAAGCTATAAAATGTATCATGGCAAGGTATTATTACCATCTTCAAAGATTACTAATCCAGTGCCAACCCGATCTCCAAAAACAGTAACCTCCGGTGCATCCGGCCCAGCCGGTACGAACGGAGGGAAAAAGGTGGGCTTTACTCTTCGAAATCCATCACATCGGTCCGGGAACTCAGGTTGAGCTTGGAATAGATGTTGTTGACATGCGACTTGACGGTGCTCAGGCTCACCCCGCAGATGTCAGAGATCTCCTTGTTGGTCTTGCCTTCCCTGAGAAGCCCGAAGATCTTTCGCTCCTGTACCGTGAGCGATTGATAGGGCGTTTTCGCGGTTTTTCTTCTCCGGCGGAGATAATAGAGGGTAAAGGAAGCTGCCAGCAGGATCGCTCCCCCAGTAACGAGCGGTATCCAGACCTTGCTTTCTTCTTCCATGTTAAGCTGGGCCCGGAATACTTGAAAATATTCCGAATCCTCATGCCTCCATTTCCGCAGGTATTCCCGGTAAAACTCCGGATGCACCACTGCATCGGTTTCAAACCGGCTCTGATAAATGGCATACAGGGAGAGCAAGGCGGAGGAACAGGTATCGGCATACCTGCGCAGCCTCTCATACACCGCCTCCCTGACAAAATCCCGGTTCACCGCCGGTCCATACATGTCAAGGGTGTCGATGAATCCGGCTATCTGATTGATCTCTTGCAAAGCCAGGTTGGGCTGGTATCCGCTGTATGCAACCCTGCCCAGAAGCTGCCTACTTCCCTCAATCGTGATTCCGATTTCCGATCCGCTGTTGGCAACCAGGAACAAATGGTTTTCATCCCTCCCGCCGATGATCAACGAGGCAGGAGGCTCACCTTTTTTCGAGAAATGAATCCGGTAGAGGTGGTCCTCCTGTCCCATTGCTTTCGTGTCGAAACGGAACGTTCCATCGACACCGATCTCAGATCGCTGAATGATCAATTCGTTGGAAATAACGTACATCTGGGTAAAATCGGGAATGATGGACAGATAGGCAACCGGCGCCCATTGTGCAGTATCCGGAAAGATCCTGCCTTCCAGACCGGGTTGAGCAGTGCATTCAAGACTGCTCATCATGCCCCCTAAAAGAAACAGGCTAACTAACCGATTAATAGTATCACTTATTCCCACATCTTCCAGGCTAACGTTCTTTTACTTCGACTTCAGTGAGCTCGACATAATCGATACGGGGATTAATCTGCTGATTAATGTTAATTCTAACCTTTCCTTTCGCTTTTATTGGAGCCACTGTGATCAGCCAGTCACCTTTCAACGGATTTCTGAACATTTTTTGCATATTTCCCTGGGCTGTTTCGCCCACCTGGGTCTTGTCGCCTTTCACGATGTTGTCTTCTGACTTGACTGTGTAAATGCCCTGCTTTTTCCCGGTGGGATCAATCAATTCGATGGCCATGATCCCGGAGGCAAGACTACAGTCGATGGTTATTCTCAGATAATTGTATTCTGTTGATACATTGAACTTAACAGCCGAAGGAGTTGTTTCTTCATTGAAAATAAGCTCCTTGTTTTTTTCCAGACTGATTGATTCCTGGCTGGATTCTGAAGCCTTGCCTGTGACTACTTTTTCGCCGGTCGATTTGACCGTTTTCCCAACGGTTGTCACCTGCCCGGCGCAGGTTGCGGTCAGAGCGAACAACACAGCGACCGACCCGGCAAGAATTTTAATTGAAGTTTTCATACCGATAAATTTAAGGTTTTAATGGATTGAACTGTCGGATCAAAGGTAGAGGCCTGAAAATCCGCGGGGAAATTTCAAGGGGTGGGAAAGGGGAGGATAAAAGGTTGAAAAAAAGCGACAAAAGTAGCACAGTAACCTCCGGTGCATCCGGCGCAGCCGGTGCAACCGGAGGGAAACTGGCTATGTGCGCCTGTTGCCTTGGCCGTTGCTGACAAAATCTGGAATAATCTTTCTATTTTTCCGGAAACTTGACAAGGCATGAAAGGAACGGGGATATTCATACTGGGTCTGGCTCTGCCTCTGGTCGCCGTGGCCCAGGAAAACCGTGAAGGACGCAACTTCCCGGAATACCCTGTTCCATTGTCCGAGCGCCTGAAGTCGGGCGATGACCTCCCCGAAAAGGTGGACCTTTCCAGATCCACCTATTTCCCGCCTTTGGTTTACCAGTACGGCTGGAGCTGC
Organism: uncultured Porphyromonadaceae bacterium; assembly: GCA_964547475.1. GTDB lineage: Bacteria > Bacteroidota > Bacteroidia > Bacteroidales > UBA12481 > UBA12481. The sequence continues at coordinate 6,997 of CAZJNQ010000088.1, read as the reverse complement.
AACCAGGCCAGTTCCATCGGCTACCTGCTCACCTATGAGCTGAGCCGGCTCCGGAACGTGAACGGGGATTACCCGCAAAACCGCTATCCGCCGCTTTACCCCTGGAACTTCCTGAACCGGAGCACCTCTGCCACGGGAGCCAGCTATTTCGACAGCTGGGAGATCATAAAGGCCAATGGCTGCCCGAACATCGTGGACTTTCCGGTGGACAACGATGTCAGTTACTGGATGTCCGGATATGACAAATATTACCGGGCCATGCAGAACCGGGTGATCCGGAACTATTCCCTCTCGCTGGCAACGCCTGAAGGCATTCTCCTGATGAAGCGCTATCTCTATAACCATCTGGATGGCTCCAAATATGGAGGTTGTGCCAATTTCCAGATTGCATCGGGAGGGATGGGTTATACCTTTCTCTCCGACTCATCACCCGATCCCGGAGCTCCGGTCATGACCACGTTCGGTACAGTGGTTGGGCATGCCATGACCATCGTCGGCTACAACGATGCCATCCGGTTTGATCTGAACCACGATGGCCAGTTTACGAATGACACCGATATTAATTATGACGATGTGGTGGATGCCGGCGATATGGAGGTGGGGGCCTTCATCATCTACAATTCCTGGGGTGAAAACTGGGGCAGGCGGGGAATGGCCTATCTTCCCTACCACCTGTTCGGGAAATACGGGTACGAAGGCGGGATCTGGAACCGGTCGGTTCATATCATCCAGGCAGTTAAAGTCTACGAGCCGATCCTTACTTTGCGCGCTTCCCTGATCCATAGCAACCGGAGCACGATCCGGATCATGGCGGGTATAGCCAATGACCCCACAGCCGAAAAACCCGAATATATCCTGGAATTTCCCCTTTTTAATTTCCAAGGAGGAGAAAATTACCTGATAGCTCCCGGTGGTTCCCAGCAGCCTTTTGAACTGGGCCTGGATATCACCCCTCTGACAGTCTACCTGAACCGGGGTGTGCCGGTGAAGTTCTTCCTGATCGTGGATGATTCCAATTCAAGCAGTTATGCCACAGGAACCATTTATTCCTTTGGCATTTATAATCACTTTAACGGTACCGATTCAATGCTGCTTGAGAACCTTAACCAGCCGATCGAGCTGGGCTCGCGCAACCTGGTCAGCCTGGTGCGGCCGGTTGAGTTCAACCGTGTCGAGGTAACTCCTGTACCCAAGATGTTTGCCGAACCCGGAGAATACGTTTCCGTCCAGTTTGAGGCCACCGGCGCTGCCGAACCCTATAGGTGGGAACTGGTGCATGATTACGACCTGGCTTTTTCGGAGCAGGATTTCCCCCAGGAAGCCGGAACCATCATATTCCCTGTCGGGATTTCGGACCTGATCAACAAGGTGACCCTTCCCTTTGATTTCACTTTTTTCGGTGCTGTGTACCGTGATATTTACGTTTCGAACCGGGGAGAGATCCTCTTCAACAAGACAGCGGAAGATTATCCCTATGTGTTCGATACTTCGCTGGTTTTCAGGTCTTATAAAAAAATCGTTCCCTACGGACAGGCTCTTGGCTATTACATGACCGAAAACTGCATCCGGGTCGCTCCGGCTGATTCGGCGGTCCAGATCTTCTGGAACGCCATTGCCGCCACGCCGGAGGGTCCGGTCCCTCTCAATATGGCCTGCCGCCTGAGCCGCAGCGGGGAGATCCGGTTTTTTTTCGAGGATCCCGATTTTCTCCATTTCATTGCGACAAACTATTCCCTGGGAATATCAAACGGAGATGGTCAGTCGTACAAGCAGACCGGATCTTCATTCATGAGAGAGGGAATCAACACCGTCCTGTTCAAACCGGCCCGCCTGCCGGAGGATACCAAGCTGGATGCCACCGGATGGCTCTTTTGCGGACCCCTGGAGAGGAATACGGTCTACGATGTCCGTGTCCGTGCCAGGGACAAGTATAACCTGACCGGCTTGGGATCGGTGATCATATCAACCTTTGACGTCGATTCAGCCGATATTCTTACGAACGAGGGACCCAATCCTTTCACCGGTGAGACTGCGATCACCTTTCTGGTCCCTGAAAAAGGAGAAGTCCATCTGGATATTTTTGACCTATCAGGGAGAAAAGTGGCCACTCTCGTCGACGAAGAGCTTGAACGATCTGAATACCATGTGGTTTGGAATGGAAGTACTGACAGGGGCAACTTCCTCAGGCCGGGCATTTATATCTGCCGGCTGATCGCCGCCGGCCGGAAGGATTCGCTCAAGCTCGCCTTCATGAAATAAGCAGTCCGCTTACCGCCAATCATCCCTGCACTTTTTTTCCTGGCAAATCCGGTTCACCCGGTTTGCAAATCCGGACTAATTTTGGTACATTTCAACCAACATGACCGGTTTATTGTAAAACATTAAAAACCAGTAGTATGTCTTTCAAGATATTGAAACCGGAGCGACATGGCCAGGTTGAAATCTTAACGATAAGCCGACCCGAATCCCTTAATGCGCTCAATTCCGTTTTTTTTTCTGAATTGATCGATTATCTCGATTATATTGTCACCGATGAGCCGTTTCGCGTACTGATCATCACGGGAGAAGGCAAAGCTTTCGTGGCGGGAGCCGATATCGCCGAGATGGTCAGTCTCGATCCGGAAGGAGCCCGTCGTTTTTCGGAAAAAGGGCAGCAAACCTTCCTGATGATCGAGGAGCTGCCGATTCCGGTCATCGCTGCGGTCAACGGGTACGCGCTCGGTGGTGGTTGTGAGCTGGCCATGGCCTGTGATATCCGGATAGCTTCGGAAACGGCTGTGTTCGGCCAGCCGGAGGTCAACCTAGGATTGGTTCCCGGGTATGCCGGCAGCCAGAGGCTTCCCAGGCACATAGGATTGGGTAATGCGCTCCGTTGGATCCTTTCAGGTGAAACCTTTGATGCAACGGAAGCCTGGAGGCTCGGATTGGTCCAATCGGTATCCCCGCCTGACAGACTCATCCCCGATGCGTTGGCCCTGGCCGACCGTCTCGCTACACGGGGCCCCAAAGCGTTGAGGGCTGCAAAAAACCTGCTCCGGAAAGGAATTGACATGCATTTCCAGAAAGCCCTCGACAAGGAAAAGGAAGCCTTTGCTGAATTATTTGAGGACGAGGGTATTGAAGGCATGAAGGCGTTCCTCGAAAAGAGAAAGCCCAACTGGGAAAACAACCAATAAACCATACATGAATTACTCCGAACATTTCCGGAAAGTTTCCGTTCTGGGGGCTGCCGGCAAGATGGGCAGCGGCATAACATTACTGACTGCCATGGAAATGGCCGATCAGCTGCTGAAAGACCCGGAACAGGCAATGGAACTCTGGGCAATCGATCTTTCACCCCGGGGACTGCGGGGCCTGATGGAATACCTGAAACCACAGGTGCTGAAAGCGGCGGAAAAGAAAACGGTCTGGCTGAGGCAGATGTATGCCGGCCGCCCCGACCTGGTCGAGAACGGCGAAATCATTGCCGCCTACGTGGCTTTTGTCCTGAGCCTGGTCAACACTTCCGCACACCTGTCGGATGCCGGCGGTTCAACGCTGGTTTTCGAAGCCATCAAGGAAGATCCCGAAGTCAAGATACCGGTGCTCAGGGAAATACTCAGGAATGGCGACGGGAACACCTGGTTCTTCACCAACACCTCTTCCATACCCATCATCCGGCTCGATGAGGAAGCCGGCCTGGGAGGGGCAATCATCGGTTTTCATTTCTATAACCCGCCGGCCGTTCAGAAACTGGTCGAACTCATACCTTCGAGGAACACACACCCGGAATTGGTTGAATTCGCCAGGCAATATGCCAAGAATCTGCGGAAAGTGGTCGTCGAGTCCAACGATTTTGCCGGATTTATCGGTAACGGCCATTTCATGAGGGATGCCCTCTGGGCGATCGAAACAGCCGGACAGATGGCGAAAACCATGCCCATCGAACACGCGATCTGGATCGTCAACCGGATCAGTCAGGAGTTTCTCCTGCGCCCGATGGGGATCTTTCAACTCATTGATTATGTTGGGATCGATGTGGCGGTCTATATCATGAAAGTCATGAATCCTTACCTGCCGGATGAGGAGCTCGTCAGTCCTTTCTTCGTGAACCTGGTGGAAAAGGGAATCCGGGGGGGACAATTTTCCGACGGTTCCCAGAAAGAGGGTTTTTTCCGGTATGAGAAAGGCAGGCCGGTTGCCATTATCAACCTGCAGACTCTCGCTTACGATCCCCTGGACACGGTTCATGCAGCGACCCATACTCTCGTCGGCGACCTGCCGGCACCTCTCTCATGGAAAGAGGTGAACTTTGCACCCGACAAAGCGGAGAAGTTGGCTGATTTTTTCGCCGCGTTGTCTCACATGAAAACTTACGGGGCCGGTATGGCCATCAGTTACGGCAGGAACTCCATGCAGATCGCAAAACAACTGGTCGCCAGCGGCGTGGCCCGGTGCGAAGCCGATGTCAACAAGGTCATGGAAACCGGGTTCTATCATGCCTATGGGCCTGTCAATGAATATTTCAAATAACCCGACATGAGCAACCTGAGAAGAAAAGTATACCTGACGGGCGGTTACAATACCGTTTCCCTGGGTACGGGCCGTAAGGAATTCAATCCTAAAAAGGCCCGTCCCGGAATCGAGCATTACATAAAGGAAGCAGGACAGGGATGCCTGGCCCAGATCGGAGGCGCCCGGAATGTTGATGAGTGTGTGATCAGTAATTTTATGGCGGCACGGTTCAACCGGCAGGCCAACCTGGCGGGTTTTTTCCCGATGATTGACGGAGAGCTCCGCTACAAGCCCGCCACCCGGGTCGAAGGAGCCTGCGGATCGGGGGGCCTGGCACTGACCGCCGGAATACGCGCCATCCTGGCCGAATCGGCCGAAGTGGTGCTGACCCTGGGCGTCGAGGTTCAAAATACGGTGAAAGCCATCTATGGGGCCGACATATTGGCCGGTGCCGGCTGGTATGCAAGCCGCAAAAAAGGCCATGCCTATTTTTTCCCCGGCCAGTTCAGCAACCGTGCCGGGGTTTATTTTGAAAAATACGGCCGTGACATCACCAGGAAAGGGATGGCCCGCTGGTTCCGCCAGGCTGTTGAGAATGCCCGAACCTGCCCTACAGCCCAGGAATACCACAATACCTCCACCGATCTCGATACCCTCGGACTGACTGAACCCGATCCGGCATCTTTCGTCGATCATCTGAATATCTACGACTGCTCGAAAGTTTCAGACGGTGCTTCAGCCATCGCCATTGTTTCGGATGAAGGATTGCGCCGAACCGGCATACCCCGGGAACAGGCAGTCGAGGTCATCGCCTGGGCCCAGGTGGAAGAGGATATCACCCAACCGCCACAGGACCCGGCGGAGCTTTCCACCATCAGGGAGGCTGTCAGGCAGGTGATTGAACGGGCGGGGATAACCATGGACCAGGTGGGTACCGTTGAAACTCATGATTGCTTTACTATTGCCGGAATAATGGGTGTCGAAGCATTGGGGCTGGCTGAACCCGGCAAAGGCGCACAATTCGTCCTGGACGGACACACCGCCAGGAACGGTATCATTCCTTTCAACACGACCGGCGGGCTGATCGGCTGGGGTCATCCGGTGGGAGCAACCGGCGTGCACCAGGCCGTCACAATCTGGGAACAACTGACCCGAAGGGCCGGCGATTCACAGATCCGGCTTAATCCCGACAGACCTTACGGATTGTCGGTGAGCATGGGTGGAGATGATATAACCGTGGTAGCCATCCTCTATAAATAGCCTGTTAATTATGGATTTCTCTCTATCCGATGAACAACGCATGATCCGGGATGCCGCCCGGGATTTTGCTATTAGGGAGCTCCTGCCAGGGGTGAACGAACGGGACAGGCATGCCATTTTTCCGGCTGATCAGATCAAAGCACTCGCCAGCCTGGGTTTTTTCGGCATGATGGTTAATCCAGCCTATGGCGGCGGTGGTATGGATACCATCTCATATGTACTGGCCCTCGAGGAGATAAGCAAGGTTGATGCTGCGGTCGCGGTGATCCTGTCGGTGCACAATTCCCTGGTTTGCTGGGGAATTGAAACGCATGGCACAGAACAGCAAAAAGACAAATACTTGAAACCCCTGGCCACCGGGAAAATCATCGGAGCCTTTCTCCTGTCGGAACCTGAAGCGGGTTCGGATGCCCGTTTGCAACGGACCGAAGCAATCGAGGAGGGTGACCATTATCGGCTCAACGGTACCAAGAACTGGATCACCAGCGCCAGTTCCGCTTCGGTTTACCTGGTCATGGCGCAGTCTGACCGGCAGAAAGGACATCATGGGATCAATGCCTTTATCGTGGATAAAGATACCCCCGGAATCACCCTGGGCCCTCACGAAGAAAAAATGGGCATGAGAAGTTCGGATACCCATTCGGTCATGTTTACCGATGTACTGGTTCCCAGGGAAAACCGCATCGGCGACGATGGGTTCGGTTTTTCATTTGCCATGAAATGCCTCGACAATGGCCGGATCGGCATTGCCTCCCAGGCCCTTGGCATTGCCTCGGGAGCCTTTGAAAGAGCACTGAAATACTCGCAGGAAAGAAAAGCTTTTGGGAAAGCCATCTGCCAGCATCAGGCCATTGCGTTCAAACTGTCCGATATGGCGGTCAGGATTGAAGCCTGCAGACACCTCTGTTTAAAGGCTGCTTGGCTCAAAGACCGGAAACAACCTTATGGGATGGCCGGTGCCATGGCCAAGCAATATTGCGCCGACTCAGCCATGCAAATTACCACGGAAGCGGTGCAGATATTCGGGGGATACGGTTATGTGGCCGATTACCATGTCGAAAGACTGATGCGCGAAGCCAAGCTCACCCAGATCTATGAGGGTACATCTGAAATCCAGAAAATTGTGATCTCCAGATCTTTGCTCGACGAGGGAAAGCAAGGATAATTACCAGTCACGAGTCACGAGTTACGAGTCACGATTCACGAGTCACGATTCACGAGTCACGATTCACGAGTCACGAGT
>CAZJNQ010000087.1:0-10020 GCA_964547475.1 uncultured Porphyromonadaceae bacterium | reverse complement strand
TATGTACTTGTTTTTTAATTATTTATAAAACTCAACTGTAGAAGATCAGTAATAGTAAGATATCCACTTTTTTTCGCTTTCGTTAATCGTTGATTGTCCTTTTCTCGCCCCTGCCCTGATTTTATCTTTCCGGCAAAACAGCACTCATGCCGGATAAGATACGCAGGACCGAGGTCCTGAAAGCCCTGGATGTCAAGAGTAATCCTGATGGAAGTCAGGCCGTTTACAGCATTGTTTTCCTGAAGAAAAATGGGGAAAGGGTGTTTGTGCCCCGGGCGGTATCGTGCGGATTGCCGTTTTCCCTTTCGGCGCACCGAATGAGGGGTGTGATGCCTGTGGATAATCGGGGAGAGAAAAGTGGGCATGTGTACCCGGTCAATATTGACCATATCCTTGAATTTAACTCCATGGAGGTGGTACTGTAATGGCCGAGATCCTGTTCAACGGGGAAGGGGTGCCGCTTATGGCATTCGGGAAAACCTACTTTGCCACAACTACCGGTAGCCCGGAAATCATCCGGCCATCCCGGGCGGTAGAGGAATTGGACCAGACTGACAATTTTGACGGGTACCGGATCAGTCCCTGGGGGGAAGCCAATGATTTTCCAGTCCTGGCGCTCAATATGATCGGGCGTACCGGGGTGCTGAATACGGGCCTTAAGTTTATCCGGAATTTCACCCTCGGCCAGGGAGTGTTCCCGGTCCGGGTTATAGGATATGATTCTTCGGGCAATGAAAAGCTGGAGGTGGTCAATAACCCCAAACTGACCCGGCTGTTGGAAGGGAGGATGGTGCGCCGGTATATGGCCAATGCCCTCCGGGATTACTTTAAGCTCGGGATCGCTTTTCCGCAGCTGCTGCTGAATGGTGAGGGCAGCGAAGTGGTGGGGATCAATACGGTCAATGCTCTGCATTGCCGGTTGACCGAGGCCAAAGCCGGGGTGATCGAGAACTGTGTGGTTCATGGGGCCTGGCCGGATCCTCCGGTATTGCCCGCTGAGGTGATACCGGTTCTCGATGTGTATGATCCCCTGTCTGATCTCATCCGGCGGCGGATTGCCGGGAACACCAAGGGTAAGACCTTTATTTTCCTGGTCCGGGACGAGTGGGGGAGCGAAGACTATTATCCCCTTCCGGCTTGGTACTCGGCGTATCGGGCCGGATGGATCGATATTGCCAATCAGGTGCCGGCGTTCCTGAAGAAAGCCTACCTGAACCAGATCACCTGGCTCTGGCATGTGAAGATCCCTTATGCCTATTGGGATAAAAGGTTCCCAAAGAGCCAATACAAGGACGATAATGCCCGGATGCGGCTCATCCAGGGAGAGATGGACGCCATCGAGGAATCCCTGACCGGAACGGCCAACGCCAACAAGGCGCTATTTTCCCATTATGCCTCCAATTCACAGGGAAAACCTGAGGAGATGTGGATGATCGAAGCCCTGGACAATAAATACAAGGAGGGGGATAAACTGATCACCAGTGCAGCCGCCAACTCCGAGATCCTGTTTTCCCTGATGCTCAATCCCAACGTCATGGGAGCCGGCATGCCCGGGGGAGCCTATGCCGGGAACCAGGGCGGGAGTAATATTCGGGAAGCCTTTCTGGTCAACATTGCCAACGCCTGGCTCGATCGGCAGAATATCCTGGATCCCATCGAGGCGATGCTCGAGTACAACGGGGTGACCGACATCCAGCTACGCTTTAGAAACACGATCCTGACCACCCTGGATACCGGTGCCGGTTCCCGAAAAACCCTATCCTGATATGTTCTTTAAACCCACCCTGAATACCAAGCTTGAGGAAATACGGCGCTATTTGCCGGTCTCCTCGGCCACGAGTTTTTCGAATATCAGCCCCTTTATCCAGTCAGCCGAGGTTAATTACATCCTGCCCCTATTGGGGCGACCCCTGTATGACCTGGTCACCCGGTTCTATGAATCCCCATCCGGTGAGGTGGAAGGGATTACCGTAGCTAGTAAACCCCGGTATGGTATGCTCATTGAGCATATCCAGCGATCGCTCATCAACCTGACCTACTGGTCGGCGTTCGATTTCATGAACACGCTGATGAACGATGCCGGGTTCCATCGCCAGGAATCCGATACCGAGAAGACCCTATACAAATACCAGGAGGAGAGCCTGAAGGCAGGGTTCAAGAACAACGGGTTTGACGGGCTTGACACAATGCTGGCCTACTTGGAAGAACATATCGCGGTTTTTCCCTTGTTTCAGGTGAGTGCGAACTACACCCAGCGAAAGTCCTCGATCATTCCCGATACGGCCACCTTTAACCGGATATTCAACATCAATGGTTCCCGTCTGGTGTTTTTAAAAGTGGCCCGGTTCATGACCCAGGTTGAGGATTTTGAGATCCAGGGGATACTGGGATCGAAGCTCTACGAGCGGGTGAAAGCGGAAATTGTGAAGGCGGAGCCCGACGAAAAGATCCTGAGGCTGATCCCGTACCTTCAGAAACCGATTGCCCATCTTTCCATTGCCAAGGCGAGCTTTCAGCTAGGAATCAACGTCAATGACAAGGGGCTTTTCTTTGAGTCCCAGGACAGCACGATGATGAACTCCACGAAGGTGGCGCCGCTTTCGGACCAGCAATACTGGTACCTGGCCAAAGCCTCCGAAGGAGCCGGCTTGGCCTATCTGGAAATGCTCCGCGGGTTTTTGGCCGCCCATTCCGGGGATTACCCTGAGTACCGGCTACCCCTGGGATCAGCACTCATCCGGGATAATTCCGGAAAAAAATCGTACTGGGCATGACCTCCGTCGAAATCTCCTACCAACCCATTCGGCTTGTGCCCTGGCGCCGGGGCATTTCAGTGAGCCACCCGGATCAGTGGGAGGAACTGACCCCGGCCCAGCTTATTGCCGCGGCATCGGTGTTCCGGGGAACCGTGTCGGATGAGAGTTTGCTTTCGGTAATGCTGACCTTTAAGAAAAGGACGGTTCACCGGTTATCCCCATACCAGAAGTTCCGGCTTATCAGCCTCCTTTCGTTTCTGGATTCCTACAAGCCCTATCAGGAGTTTATCTTACCTGAGATTGCCGGCTTCTCCCGGCCACTTCCCAGGCTCAAAAACGAAACCTTTGGCTGCTTCATCTTTGCCGAAACCTTTTTCGAGCGGTATGCATCGACCTCTGAGCCGGAGTACCTCGCCCGGTTCATTGCCTGCTTTTACCGGGATTGCCCCTTCCGGGAGGCGGATATCGCCCTTAGGGCTGCCCGGATCGCCCGGGCACCCCTGGAGCGTCAGGAAGCCATTTTTATCAATTACTTCCTGATCAGGGAATGGTACACACGGGAGTATCCGCTCGTGTTCGAACCATCGGGGGATTCCTCCCGCAAGGAAAAATCCACGTGGCTGGATGTATATGACGCCGTAGTCGGGGATGATATCGTCAAGCAGGTAGAGTATGCCTCGCTGCCCATTTCATCGGTCCTCCGGTACCTGAATAAACGCATAAAAAAAGCCCGGGATGAAAGGTAAGTTCTCCGAATTGGTCAGCTATTTTGAGCACCTGGCCGCCTCGCACCGCTCGATCTGCCATACCCCCGACGAAAAGCACTTCTTCCGCTTTGAGCTGGAGGAGATGCTGACCGGGATGCGCTCCGGGGTCAATTACCCGGCCCTCATTCTGGAAGGATATGATTTCAGCTTCGTGGACGAGGACTCGGATAACGTGCACAAACGGTTGAGCTGCGCATTCATGCTGGTGGGCAAAGTATCTGACAAGGGCGACTACGAAGAAATTCATGCGCTGTGGGACCATCTGGAGGAGATCGGGGATGAACTCATTGTCCGGATCCTCCATGACAAGCGGAGCCGTCGGACCGATTGCCTGGCCTATTTTTCCGTGCGGAGCGTGACGGGAACCCCGCTGGTGGACATGAACCTCATTCATTACGGGTTCCGGTATGAGTTCCAGCTCTCCTGGCCCGTTTCCAACGATATTGACCGGGAGGTATGGCAGGATGCTTGATTCCCGGCAGACCGAGCAGTACAACCAGGAGGTGATCCAGTGGGGCTACCGTACCCGAAACCTGCTGAAAGCAAGCATTTCCTCCCTGTCGATGAAAGGTAAGGGCGAGCTGGCACGGTCCCTCCAGATGAAAACCAAGAAGGATACCGGAGAGATTGACCGGGTGATCTTCGCCTTCCATCGCCACGGAGTTTTTTTTCATAAAGGTGTGGGACGGGGATATATCATTTTGCAGGGCCGGGTGATCCGCGGCCGCCGCCTGGAATCCCGCCACGGATCCAATACCCCGGAGAATAGTTTACAGCATGCCGATGCGGGCCCTATCCTTCGCCGGCCCAAACCGTGGTTCCGACCCGTTTTCGAGCGGGAGATCCCGCGCCTGGCGGATATTGTGACCCGGGCCAAGGCGGATGCGATCCTTGATGAGAATACCTTTAACCTTAGAACCTGATGGCCAGAGAGTACACACGGGAGATTTACCTCTATATCAACGGTAAGGAAGTAAACAACGATATCAAGAGCATCAAGCGGGAGATGAATCTCCTTATGAATGAGCAGAACAAGATGACCATCGGCTCCAAAGAGTACGTGGAAGCTGGTAAGAAAATCAAGGTTCTTAAAGGCATCATCCAGGAGCATAACGCCTCGATACGTCAGGTCGACCGGTCCTGGAAGGCAACTCTGAATAGCATCGGGGACCAGTTCAACCGGTTCCAGACCCTTGGGATGGCCGTGATCGGAGCATTAGTTGGGGTGGTTGCCGCCTTCCGGAAAACCGCCGAAGCCGCCAATCTCTTCGAGGAGCGCCTCGATAACCTCTCTGCCCTGACTGGCCTTAACGGCAAGGAGCTGGAATGGCTGGGCGAAAAGGCCAAAGAATCCTCCGTTTCCATCACCGAGTCCGGGGTCCGGATCAAACAATCCGCCTCGGATATCGTGGACGCCTACACCAAGATGGGATCCCAGAGGCCGGAGCTGTTGAAAGACAAGGAAGCCCTGGCAGCGGTAACGGAAGCCGCTATCGTGCTATCGGAGGCCGGCAAGATGGATCTGGAGCCGGCAACGGCTGCCCTAGCCACCACGATGAACCAGTTCAACCTGGAGGCCACCGATGCCAACCGCATCATCAACACGATTGCCGCCGGATCGAAAGTCGGGGCCGGGGAAATCCCGTACCTGACGGAGGTAATCGAAAAATCCGGTACCACGGCTAACCTGATGGGCATATCCGTCGAACAGATGGTGGGAACGATCGAGGCCATCGCCCCAAAGTTTTCCGAGGCCCGGCGTGCAGGCACCGCACTGGATAGGGTCCTGCTGAAAATGCGTGAGCAGGGGATAGGCGTGAAGGATGGGGTGTTTGATCTGAACCGGGGAATCGATGAGCTGAGAGACCGATTCGCTAAAGGCCAGAGCTCGGCTGATCTGTTTGGGGTGGAGCAGGCCAAAATGGGTGAGATACTGGTGATGAACCAGGGCGACATGAATAAATACACCCGTGAGGTCACCGGCACCGGCATCGCCTTCGAACAGGCCGGCAAGAATACGGACAACGCCGCAGCACGGCTCGCCCAAGCCAAGAACAAGGTGCAGCTGATGTATATTGAGATTGGCCAGAAACTGGCTCCCGTGGTGATCCATTCCACCAACCTCTGGAATTATTTCCTGAAAGCGGTCATGGCCCTGCCGGAGTTCCTGTCCAAAAACAGGATCCTGCTGGTATCCCTCGCCGGAGCCATCCTGGCGTACAATGCAGCCCTCATTAAAAGCATCGGGCTCTCGATTGCTTCCTCAGCCGCCAAGGTGCGGGATGCCGTGGTATCGAAAGCCCTCTCGATCCAGACCGGGATCCAGGTTGCCATGACCGAGGCCCAGGCGACGCAGACCGCCCGTTTGACCGTTGTCCAGAAGATTGCTGTCCTCACCCAGCAGGCGCTGAATGCAGCCATGAAAGCCAACCCCGTGGGACTGGTCATTGCCGGGGTTACTGCGCTCGTTGCCGGGCTGATGTATTACAACAAGAACTCCAAGGAGGCCCTTGCCCTGGAAGCCTCGCGTAAAACCCTGACCGATGACCTTACGCAGGCAAACCTTGAGCTAAAGACCTCCTATACGATGATTGCCGAGGATGTCTCGAAACTGAACACCCTTTCGGTTGAGCAGAAAAAGCACCTTAAGGAGCAGATCGAAGATACCCTTAACCTGGCGGAAGCCGAGCTGGAACTGCTCCAGAGCCGGCGGAACATGCTGAAGGCGGAAAACTCAAAGGTCACCTTCGGCCAGTTTGTGGGGAACCTGTTCAGCCCCGAAAAGCTAAAAGAAAAGGCCCGGGAGAATGCCCTGAATGCCGTCGAGCCGATTGATGCTTTGCTCGAGATTCAAAAAGACCGGATCAAATCCCTGAAGGACCAGAGATCAGAGCTCATCGATATCATGAATGCCGAGATCCAGGGAGACCAGATCGGCTCCGACACGGAGGCCCAGCTGGAAGCGAAGCTCGAGCGCTATGGCGTGGCCCTGAAGAATGTGGCCAAGGGCGGAGCGGATTACATCCGGGTACAATGTAAGATCAAGAAGGTGGAAGCCGAACTGGCCAAGGCCCGAGGCATGAATTCCTCGCTGGAGTTATCAAAAGACCAGGAAGCCCGGATAACAAAGGCGGCAGACGATGCCTACGCCGAGAGGGTGATCCAGCTTAAAAAGCAGTATACTGAGGAGAAATTGACGAAGGAGGATTTTGACGACCAGATGGTTCTGGAGGAAATGGAATACCTCAAGAAGGTCATCCTCCTGCGTAATAATGCCGGCCTGGAAACCCTCGAACAGGAGGGGAAATTCTATGACCTGCTGATCAAGCAGAATGAGGATGTCGATAAGCGGCAGCTCGAGCAGGAGAAAGCCTACAATGAGATGATCAGCAAGGAGGATGATGCCCTACTGAAAGAACAGATTGGCAATGCCCTGGAGCTGAGCGAGCAGCGTGATAAGGACCGCGAGGAGCAGCTCAAAAAGGATAAGGAAGCCGATAAGGAACTTCGGGAAGCCAAGCTCAAGAACCTTGAAACCTGTGCCAATGCGGCCACATCCGCTGTCGAGACGGTGAGGATGTTTCAGGAAGCCGCCATGAACCGGGAACTTGCAGCGGCCGGCAACAACACCAAGAAGCGTGAAGAGATAGAGCGGAAATACCGCCAGAAACAAAAAGGGTGGGCCATTGCCCAGACATTGATCGAAGGGGCGCTGGAGATTGCCCGGATCAATTCCAATGCCGGGGTTAATGCGGATCTCAGCCAAACCCTGAGAACCATCCTGACCGGTCTGGCCATTGCCCGGACGGCCGGTCAGATTGCGGTGATCAGCGCACAGCAGTTTGCAAAAGGCCGGTACCCGGTTATGGGAGCCGATAACAACCGGATCTACCAGGCATCCTTGCTGCCAAGCATCAAAACCGGGATCTATTCCCGGCCAACCTTGGGGCTGTTCTCAGAGAGGGAGCCTGAAATGGTCATCGATGGACCGACGACCCGGAACATCCGGGCAAACTTCCCGGAGATATTGTCCGCTATCCAGGCGGTACGGGTGCCGCAGTATGCATCGGGCAAGGGGCTTGATCTGCCGTCGGGTGGGGTGGGGATACCGGAAGAGATTGCTGACCTCTTACGTGCTAATATCCGGATGATGAAGGAGGTACGGGATGCGCACGAGAGGCCGGCGGTGGTTAGCTTTGAGTCGGTAAGGAAGACTCATTCTACTTATGAGGAAATTATGGCCAATTCCTTGATCTCATAGTTAATCACCACCTCGATAATTTCAAGTTCTTTGTTTACTCGCCATGTGCAAGAGTGATGGGCTTTTCTTCTATATTACAAAAAAAGGTTTCGTCAGATAAAATGAGAATAAGATTCTTACTTTTATGACAACATAGCCTTAGTTAGAAAAGACGTATTAATCTATCTAAATCAAGGATTGTGATACGGTTAACCACCGATCAATAGAAAGACTGTCAATTATAACCGAAACCTTTGATGCCGACTACCAATCTCCAAAATTACAATTCATGGTTACTCGCTCTCAACAATTAAGGATACTGCTTCCAAGGATAGTAAAGGAGCAAAATCTTTTTATCTCCGTGCTTATTGTCAACATATTAGTAGTCTTTACATTACGATTTTATCCATCTTTAGATGGTCCGGCCCATCTGTACAATTCCAACATTCTGGTTGATTTGTTAAAAGGGCAGGATAGCATTCTTAGCGGTTATTATAACATCAATACCCTGATCACCCCTAACTGGATTAGCCATATTATGTTGGCCTTTTTAGGAATGGTTTTTCCTGCCTGCCTATCAGAAAAGATTTTCATTGCCTTGTACATATTTGGAATGGCGTGTTCCTTTCGATTTCTTGTTAAACAACTAAGTCCGGACAATGTTTGGCTTAGTATTCTGATTTTTCCGTTTATATACACTCATCTATTCTGCATCGGCTTTTATAATTATAGCATTTCATTCATCTTTTTCTTCCTTACAGTGGCTTACTGGATTAAGACTCAAAAACACAGGAATTTTCACCACTATCTGATCCTCTTCTTCTTAATAACATTAACGTACTATTCAGCAGCATTAACGTATGGTTTCTTAGGTTTTACTTTAGGTCTGCTAATACTTTGCCGGTGGATAAAGAAATACTTGCATACAAAATTGATAAAACAGGCAATTAACGGAGCTCTAAGGGAATTGCTGATCCTTTTTACTATCTCCCTGCCGACTTTAGTAATGTTGTTTTTATTTTATCGCAGCAGCAATTTTCCTCCTCCCGGTGATTCCATCGATTCTGAGGAACTCTTAAACTGGATAAACGATGGAAGGGTCTTAATCGCTTACGTATTTCAGAGTGAGGTGATCTACACGAGGCAATTTATACATATCATTCTGATTATCATATCATTTGATCTATATCAAAGATATCTAAAGATTAAAGCTGGACACGCAGGTTCATGGTTAAGATCAGGAGATATTCTGCTGATACCTATTCTGTTAGCCTTGCTGTCATTCTTTCTCATCCCTGATGATTCCGGTGCCAGAATGATGTCCATGAGATATTTAGTGCTCTTCTTTCTTTTACTTATTGCATGGGTTGCTTCGTCGGGCATTACGAAACAGGTAAGCCAGATTTTAGCTGTAGCAATATTTCTTCTGCATTTTGGTTTATTGTTTCAACATCGAACGGTTATTAAAAACAGCATCGTTCCGCGTGCAGAAGCAATTCAGGAAGCCGGGAACCTTATAAAGCCTGGAAGTGTTATACTTCCAGTTAATCTATCAGATAATTGGTTGGAACTTCATTTCTCGAATTATTTGGGAGTTGACAATCCGATAATAATACTGGAGAATTATGAAGCTAGCATTGGCTGGTTTCCAATAATTTGGGATAAAGAGTTGCTGCCGGATATTCAATTAGGGGGACAAAACTCAGTTAATGAATTACTGTGGATCCGAAATGGAGAATCTAAAGAGAAGAAACCAATTGATTATGTTTTCATTTATGGGAATCTTCTTTCTTTCGTTGACAAGAAGTGGGATGATCTTCGACTTATCTTACAATCAGATTATCAATTGGTTAAAATTAGCGAAGAAAGGTACTACCAAATATTCGAACGGAAATAAAAGAAAACCTGGCTTTTGGCCAGGCTTTCCTTTAAAGTGGGTTGCTGTTGTACAGACATCCAGGAACAGTTCGAAAAATCATTATTGCTTGATAATTGTCTGCCGCAGGATTTGACCGTTAACATTCACAATGCAATGATACACACCAGCAGTAAAATGCTGCGCCGGTATTACCGTATTGTTACTTGAGAGCTCTTGCCTATGTACTTCAATACCTGTGGAGTTAAATACTCTCAATAATGCACCATTTTGATTCTTAGCCTTCAAAACTACATTAAACTCATTCGATGATGGATTAGGATAAATACTTAGAGTTGTGAATTCTATCGAAGGCATTGCATTATCAGATATTTGACCATT
>CAZJNQ010000086.1:0-10289 GCA_964547475.1 uncultured Porphyromonadaceae bacterium | reverse complement strand
ATTACTACTTTTTTGTAGCTTAACTTACCCTCCAGGTTTTTGTAGCATATCCAGTTCTTAGAGTACAAACAAAGCGTTAAGCAAGGAACTTAAGAATACATATCATTGCTCCCAAAAGGAGCATGCATGATCTCGGTTGAATCCACCCCTTCGCTGGTTTCCTTGTTGGGCAATCCGATCCGGTTCAAGCTGAAATCGGATACTGTGGTAGCTACTCCGGGTGTTCCGGCCTCGATGACCCTGACCTTTCCGGATCGGGGCTATGAGGCCAACTCGGATGCTTTCACCCTGTACTGGGGAGTAATCTCCGTCCGTTTTGCCTGTATGCTAACGCACTGGTTTATAAGCTGTTACGGAACTTGTGTTTTGTTGTATTGAAGACATTTTTTTTTACCGAAACCCGCGTCCTGACTGGGCTGGCAAACTGAGTCCTCTCCCGTATTTCTCCCGGCTAAAAGTAAAAACCGTTGTAATTTGCTAATTTACAACGGTTTGTGAAGGTTTTGTCGGGGTGGCAGGATTCGAACCTGCGACTCCCTGCTCCCAAAGCAGGTGCGCTAACCGGACTGCGCTACACCCCGAAGAGGGTGTGGGTGTGGGTGTGGGTGTGAGTGAGTCAGTCCTGGCTGCGGTACATGCCGAGGAGCATTTTGGAGGCTTTTTCGTAGCCTGCATAAAATTCCTCATATTCGGCCTGGGTGATGCCGCCCAGGTTACAGATCAGATCCAGGAGGGCAGCACATTCAAAGATGCTTCCGCGGGCAATGGTGTAAAAGTGCTTTTTGTCGGCAGGGGTCATCCGGCCGGTTCCCTCCGCCAGATTCAATACACTGCTCAGGCTGGCCCGTTTCCACTGGTCGATGATGTACTGATCAATACAATTCAGGTCCCTGATCTTTTTGTACACCAGGTAGTTAAGCTTCTTCAGCTCCTGATACAGATCCAGCTTCTCGAAATCAAACATCTGTCTAAGATAAAAAAGGGATGTTCCCATCCCATGATTATTTCACACCCACACTCACACTCATACCCACACCCGCCTCGCGGAGAGAGGGGGATTCGAACCCCCGGTACACTAATCGCATACGGCAGTTTAGCAAACTGCTGGTTTCAGCCGCTCACCCATCTCTCCCAATAAGTGCGGCAAAAGTACGAACTTTTCCGCACAAAGCAAACCTGCCAGGTCACTCGCCCGGGCCTGCCAGACCTCCCCTTTGGAGTATCATGACGGAATGCTTCAAAATCAGTCAATGGTGACCTGCAATCCGCGATGGACCAAGCCATCGCGCAAGGGTTTCAGTGATTCGTACAATCCCTTCCGGATATCACATTTTCCATGATAATGGGTGATAAATGCACACTGTTCAGCCTGAAGGGGATCATGCTCACAAACATCGATCAGTGATTTGATCACATGATCAAACGTATTGACGTCGTCATTGTGCAGGATCAGGTATCGCTCCTCCCCGCCCTCAAGGTTTGGCAAGCGGGTCAGTCCGGGTTCCTGTCTTGAAACACTGCGTCCCATCGCTTTTGTTATTTGGGAACGCCAAATTAGAAAATTTTATTCACACAATAGTCCCCTTATGTTAATAAAGTTCCATTTGCCGGAGAAATCCAATCCGCTCATAGTTGATATATTTGTTGTTTAACCAAATTTGAACAGAAAGTGGGCAAACTGACAAAAAGTGTTCAGGCTGATGGAAAAATGAGTGCGTTTCTCCATTTTTACATCAGGCCCGCATCCATATCATGAGTAAAACATCAAACATGGAAAAAGATAATCCGGTTCAGAAAGAAAAACAGAAAGCCTTGCAACTGACTCTGGAAAAAATCGAGAAAAGTTATGGCAAGGGCACCATCATGCGGATGGGCGACGATGCGATCGAGGACATACCCTTCATTCCTTCGGGTTCGATCGGGCTCGACGTGGCTCTCGGGGTCGGCGGATATCCCAAAGGCCGCGTGATCGAGATCTATGGGCCGGAATCCAGCGGCAAGACAACCCTGGCGCTCCATGCTATCGCGGAATCCCAGCGTGAAGGCGGGATAGCCGCCTTCATTGACGCCGAGCATGCCTTTGACCGGTTTTATGCCGAGAAGCTGGGGGTTGACGTGGAGAATCTTCTGGTCTCCCAGCCTGATAATGGCGAACAAGCCCTTGAGATAACCGATCACCTGATCCGGTCAGGAGCCATTGACATCATAGTGATCGATTCCGTTGCCGCCCTGACGCCCAAGGCTGAGATTGAAGGCGAGATGGGGGACTCGAAAATGGGCCTGCAAGCCCGCCTGATGTCCCAGGCTCTGCGCAAGCTGACAAGCAATATCAGCAAAACCCGGACCTGCGTGGTCTTCATCAACCAGCTCAGGGAAAAAATAGGGATCATGTTCGGCAATCCCGAAACGACCACCGGAGGCAATGCCCTGAAGTTCTATGCTTCAGTCAGGATCGATGTGCGGAAGGTCGGCCAACTGAAGGAAGGAGAGGAAATGACAGGGAACCGGACCCGTGTGAAGATCGTGAAAAACAAAGTGGCCCCGCCCTTCAAGAAGGCTGAATTCGACCTGCTTTACGGCGGAGGCATCTCACGTATCGGGGAGATCATAGACCTGGGAGCCGACCTGAACATCATCAAAAAATCGGGCTCCTGGTTTTCCTACGGCGAAACCAAGCTGGGACAGGGAAGGGATTCCGTGAAAGCTCTCCTGGAGGACAATCCTGAACTTGCCGAGGAGCTGACCCTGAAAATCAAAGAAGCCCTGCACAATGCCAAACAATAATGTAAGAGCCGTCCTGCAGACGGCTTTCTTGTTCTCGTCCCTGATACTCATCGTGATCCTGCCCGGTTGCGAAGGAAAGAAAAAGGACATGAAGGGTCAGCCTGTCCGGGATTCTATCGCGATTGACTCAACGAACCTTAGCGTTCTGGACGGGCTCATACGGCAAAATCCGAAAAGCCCGGAGCTTTTTGCCAGGCGTGCCACGATTCAGGCCTCCAGAAAAAATTACACGCTGGCCCTCAACGATATAACCATTGCTTTAAGCCTCGACTCGCTGAAGCCGCAATACTTTATCCAGCAAGCAGAATACTTTATCTTCGGCGGCCAGCCCAATAGCGCAAAAAAAGCCCTCAATGCGTGCCTTCAGAGATTCCCAAACAACACGGATGTCATGCTGAAACTGGCCGAGATTCATTTGTACATGAAGGAATACAGCCAGAGCAAACTGGTCCTGAATGATATCCTGCCCATCAATGATGACCTGGCCCAGATCTATTTCCTGCAAGGTCTCATTGCCCTGGAGAACGGGGACTCAACCGGTGCGGCAAGGAATTTCCAGGTGACCATTGAAAAAGAGCCCTCTTATTATGCAGCCTATGTGCAGGCCGCCAAGATCTTTGCTGCACGGCACAGTGATCTGGCCGTCCAGTACCTGAAATCCGCCATCGATCTGGAACCCGATAGCTATGAAGCCCATTACGAGCTGGGATTGTTCTATCAGAATCATGGCTTGTATAACGAAGCCAACCAGGAATATGAATTGATCTCCAGCCGGATAGACAGCACCCAACCGTATCCTTATTTCAACCGGGGTTATATCGAAATGGTTTACATGGGCAACTATCCCAAAGCCGTGGAATGGTACGATCAGGCGATCAGGCACAAGCCGGATTATGCCGAGGCATGGTACAACCGGGGATTCAGTTACGAACTGGACGGAAAACTGTCCCGTGCCCGTGAAGATTACAAGAAAGCCATAGAGCTCCAGCCTAATTTCCCGCTGGCAATCAAAGGGCTGAACCGGATTGATGCGGGAAAGCCGCTAAAGATACGTTAGGGCACAAGGGTACGATGTAGTATGACTAACCCCAGACTTCAGTCTGGGGTCAGAGAACAAGGCACAAGGCAAAAGGCACAAGGCAAAAGGCAGTAAGAAGCAGAAAGAATCAAGGATGAAGTATTATGACTAACCCCGGACTTCAGTCCGGGGGCTGGTAATCAATAGTCCGGGGGCTATTAATCAATAGTCCGGGGGCTATTAATCAATAGTCCGGGGACTGGTAATCAATAGTCCGGGGAACACCAATCAACAGCAATCCATAGAACATGAAACATAATCTTCTCTATCTCGCTGTGATTCTTGCAGTTGCATCAACCGGATGCAAAAAGGCAGATCATTCCGGCTACCGGCCGGCGGTTCCGCGGTTGGCTTCCGACCGTATGACGCCGGAAGTCTTGTGGTCGTTTGGCCGGATAAGCAATGTCCAGCTCTACCCCGACAAAAGCAGGATCCTGTTTGGCATCACGCGTTACAACATCGCCGAAAACAAAGGGTACAGGGACCTTTATGCATTGCCCGCGTCAGGGGGTGAAATGAAGGAAGTGACCAATACCTCATTCAATGAAAATGGTGAGGCCATCCGGCCCGATGGAACCCGGATCGGTTACCTGAGCCGTGAATCGGGCTCCAGCCAGATCTGGGAAATCCCCATGAACGGTAACGGCAAGCACCAGGTTTCCGACATCAGCGGAGATATTACGGGATTTAACTACAGTCCTGACCTGAAGCATATTGCATTCACCATGGAAGTCAAGGTGATGCCCGATATCAGGGACAAATACCCCGACCTGACCGATGCCAATGCCCGTGGGTATGACGACCTGATGTACCGTCACTGGGATGAATGGACCGAAACTTTCACCCACGTGTTCATAGGGGAACTATCTAAGAATAAACTCATCAATCCCAAGGACATCATGGCAGGGGAACCTTGGGAATCCCCCCTGAAACCTTATGGTGGAATGGAACAGATCGCCTGGTCGCCCGACGGCACCAAGCTCGTTTACACCTGCCGGAAAAAACAGGGAAAAGCGTATGCGCTCTCAACCAATTCAGATCTTTACCAGTATGACCTTGCCACCGGTTTGACCACCAACCTTACCGAAGGAATGATGGGCTATGACGTGAATCCCGCGTTTTCTCCGAACGGACGTTACCTGGCCTGGGAAAGCATGGAGCGTGACGGGTATGAATCCGACAAAAACCGGTTAATGATCCTGGATCTCCAATCCGGCAACCGTTGGGATGCCTCAGCCGGATTTGACCAGCAGGTCCAGTCCCTGGCCTGGAGCGACGATAACGGCACCATTTTTTTCATTTCCGATTACCAGGCCACTGATGAAATCTATCGCTATGACCTTCAGATGGATTCCATCCGGAAGATCACCGAAGGCATACACGATTATTCACTGGTCCTGCCGACCGGCAACCGGCTGATTGCGGTCAGGAAGTCCATGTCGAAACCGGACGAGATCTTTAAGGTGGATCCCGTCACTGGCAGTGCCGAAGAGATATCTTTCGTGAACAAGCCCCTGCTTGACCAGCTGACCATGGGCCGGGTGGAATCGCGCTGGGTTGTTACAACGGACCAGAAACAGATGAAAGTCTGGGTCATTTACCCCCCTCACTTTGATCCTACCCGGCAATATCCTGCCCTGCTTTATTGCCAGGGTGGTCCACAGAGCACAGTCAGCCAGTTTTGGTCCTATCGCTGGAATTTCCAGATGATGGCTGCCAACGACTATATCATTGTCGCTCCCAACCGGCGGGGTCTGCCGGGATTCGGACAGGAATGGCTCGAGCAGATTTCCGGTGATTATTTCGGGCAAAACATGCTTGATTACCTGTCGGCCATTGATACGGTGGCCACTGAGCCCTTCGTGGATGAGACGCGCATGGGTGCGGTCGGCGCTTCCTATGGGGCTTTCAGTGTCTTTTACCTCGCCGGCCATCACAACGGCCGGTTCAAGGCTTTCATTGCTCACGACGGGATGTTTAACCTCGAAGCCGATTACCTTGAAACGGAAGAGGTTTGGTTTGGGAACTGGGACCTTGGCGGTCCCTACTGGGACAGCACCAATCTGGTGGCTCAAAATACCTATGCCAATTCTCCCCACCGGTTTGTCGGCAAATGGGATACACCGATCATGGTCATCCATGGTGAAAGAGACTACCGCATTCCGTACACTCAAAGCTTGCAGGCATTTGATGCAGCACGACTGCGGGACATACCCGCCCGCCTGCTGATCTTCCCGGAAGAAAACCACTGGGTCCTGACCCCCCACAACGGGATCCTCTGGCAGCGGGAATTCTTTTCCTGGCTCGACCGATGGCTCAAGCCTTAGTGTTATGCCCCGAAAAAAAAACCAGTGAGAAAATCAGCCAGTGGCTTGGGAAAAGGGTACTGGCTGATTTTTTTTATTTCTATCCAGATTAGATCCGCTTCTCCTGCGATACAAGCATCCGGCTCATCAGTCTTGTAAAACCGGATATCCAGATCGGCATGACTCAGCGGATGCACTACTCTTGACACCGGTTCCGCTCCAGGCATGGATGAAAGAGCAGGAGGCAGTTCATACAACCCTTTCCATATGCCGGGTTCTGTTCTCTTCCTGACCAGGATCCTATCCTCCGATTGGGCCAGCAGGTAGTTCATCGACCTTAAGGATCTTGGGCGGGAGGCGGTTTTCACCGGGAAACCACCAACCTGATCCGCAATCCGCGCCTTGCACAGGGCTTTCAGGGGGCATGCCGGGCAATCGGGATTGCGCGGCAGGCAGACCATCGCTCCCAGGTCCATCATGGCTTCATTGAAATCGCCAGGCCGTTCAGGAGTTATCAGGGATTGCGCCAGCTCCTTGAACCGCTTTTTCCCGGCTCCCGTATTGATCGGAGTAGGATCAGCAAAAAGCCGGCTCAATACCCTGAAAACATTGCCGTCGACTGCCGCATGGGGCTGATGGAAACAGATGGAAGTTATGCAGGAGGCCGTATAATCACCGATCCCCTTGAAAGCGGTTATCCGGCTAAAATCCGCCGGAAATTTCCCGTCATGGTCAACCATGATTTCTTTTGCGGTCTGCATCAGGTTCCTGGCCCTTGAATAATAACCCAAACCCTGCCAGACCCTGAGCACCTCATCTTCCGTTGCGGAGGCCAATGAAGCGACCTCGGGGAAACGCTCCATGAACCGGAGAAAATAGGCTGTCCCCTGCCCGATCCTGGTTTGCTGAAAAATAATCTCAGAAAGCCAGATCACGTATGGATCCCGACTCCCCCGCCAGGGAAGGGAACGGCGATTTTTATCGTACCAGCTAAGGAGGTCGGCGCTAATTTCCATTTTATTGATCAGGTAAAGAAGCCCCTCCTGCGGAGTGATTCTCCCTTTCGGCAACAACAACGCATTGATTTACATGAACTTCTTTTCCGATGATCTTCCGGCACACTCCTTTGACAACGACTGTTTCCCCGGTCACCAGGCTGGGTTTGCGATCGTAAATGGTCCTGCGGAACTTGCACCGGATCTGCTGTTCGCCGGTCCCGATGATCAGGAGGCTACTTTCGAGGGATTGAATCGTACCCTTAATCTGGATGATCTGGCCATCGAGATAATTCATGGATCCGGCGGGTGCGGCATCAATGAGGTCGAACAGCTGCGCGGAGGTCAGGTCGGCCAGCGGTTCAATTTTTTTCATCTGGATAAAAGGAGGAAAAAAAATCCGGATCAGGAGGGCTATGAAGAGCATTCCTGCAGCCAGGTAAACCAGAATACCGTGAAGGTATGATCTTCTCATGGGCTGTCCTTTTTTTGATAGGGTTTATAGATCATCTCCACCTCAACCGGAATGACTGTCGCTACCCGGTCTGCAACGATCTCCGGGATTTTGATCCTGTAAGTGCCGATGAGTATAGTGAAAGACGAGACGGCCCGGATCTCCGTCCCGGTCTTTCGGATGACGCCTTTCTCGCTGACCCTGGCAGTCACACCGTGAATCGTCAGGTCACCCTCCACTTCGACCGGGTATTCGTCGCCCGATAGCAGCCTGGCCTGATCATATCCCTTGATTTTTCCCTTGAAGCTGGCTTTCGGGTATTTTTCCGATTCCACATAGTTTTCATTGAAATGTTCCTCAGCCAGCGGCAAGGTGAACTGGAATGACTTCATCAGTAAGGTGAAAGCCATCTCGCCGGTTTTAATATTGAAAAAAGATCCCACCTGGTAATGATGGGCATCAATATCGATGATGGGTGTATGGGAAATGAAATAAATATGCCCCGACCGTGTGAACCACAGGCTGTCCTGGTTGAGTGCCACAACTGATGAAATCAGCAGGATCAAGGTTGTCAGGGCGGTTTTCATTTCTTTTTCCTGATCAGGGTAAAAACCCGGGAGATATTGAATCCGACGTGAAGTTCACCTTTTTTCCATGAGCCGGTGGTTTCGGCAATAAAGCTGTGCTCCAGGATCGTATAGGCGTTTGTGAGGAATATCTGAAAAACATGGCTGCCTGTTTCGATATCGAGACCGATGCTCAGGGGATTGTAGCGGGGAGCACCTGACAGCAGCAACCGGTCCTTCAGCCAGAAATACTCACAGGTAAGGGCTGTACGGGGGGTGAACTTCAATCTCCCGCCAACACCCAGCGCAAACAGACGGTTGGGATCCTGCGGAGTGGCCACCAAATTCCTGTGAATCCAGGTGGGGCTGAGCTGGAGGCTAAGCCAGGGTGCGAATTTCCGGGCAACCAGAACCTGAAAGCAAAATGAGCGGCGGTGAATGGCATCCACCGACCAGGAAGGGTCAGGATATTCTTTGGTGGTAGTCATCTCCTCAGCCAGCAGGCTAACCGTGAGCGGCATGCTCCATTTGCCCTTCGACTGGCGGATGGGACTCAGCTTGACGAAACCGTTGTAATACTTGTCCACGGTTGCACGGCCCAGGCCGACTTCGAGCCAATCGGTGATCCCGTATTCCAGGCTGAAGTGCGAGCTCGATTCATCGAGGCCGAAAAACTCATTGAAGCCGCTGTTGAGAAGCCCGAACCGGTGGCTGACATGAAATTCCAGATTACCTCCCTGCATCCTCTCGACGGAATGGCAGTTGATGACCCGGGTTGATTTAAAAGTGGCATCAACGGGAATCCTTGCAGGCTTGACTTCCTGGTCCAGCATTTCGAGCAGGTCATCCTGGGCCGGCAGGCGCACGAAGGAGATCAGCATGAAAAAAATGAAAGTTATGGCAGTCGAGGTTCGCATGCGTAAGGAATTCTTAATGATGCGGTTTGCCGTCCCAATAGAGGCTGACTATCTCCTCGTCAGTCAGGAAATTGCTGAAGATCCTGATCTCATCCAGGTAACCGCGATAAAGTAATGTATCCATTATATCAGCATTGAAGGGTCGCCCTAAATAAAACAGATCGGTGAGGGGGTGCATCCTCCAGGTGGTATCAGCCGGTTCAGGCGGGTAGCCGTCCACATAGATCCTCGGAGGCAATAAAGTGTCACCGATTTCAATATAGAGATGATGCCAGAAAAAATAATCGATCTGTTCCGCCCAGACATAAGTGGCCGTATCATGCTGCAGGAACAGGTTGAAACGTGGCATGGTCGCCGACGTGACTGCGTCGAGCCCTGCGGCAAACTGCCCGATGCCATAGTCAAACAGGAAAGCTTTCCTGTAATTGGGCAGCGGAAGGAACCACAATGAAACAGCGAGCGAATCATGCCGTCCCAGGTAACCCGAAAGATAATCCTCAACACCATCCATGATCAGGGCGGCGCTGTCAGTCATGTGATGATCCCTTCCCAGTTCCATGGATCCCCAGAAACGCAGGGGATCCACCTGGCCCAGTCGATCCATCAATCCCGAATCAAGGTTAAACCAGGCAACCGGTCCCTGAATGGATGAATCGGGGATGATGATATGCGGAAAAAGTTCCTGCTCATTATCATAGACGCAGGAGGTCAGGCTCAGGATGAGAACGACCAGGATATAGACCTGCTTGGTCACGATCGGAAGAGGTATTTTCGAATGCTATTCAACAGGGTCCGGTTGTCGAAAGGCTTGATCAGGCACTCTTTCGCGCCGGCGATCAGTATTTTCTCCGTCACCCCCTCGTAGGTATAGGCCGTATAAGCGATAATCGGCAGATCAGGCCGTAACAGATGCGCCTGGCGGGTAGCCGTAAAACCATCCATGACCGGCATCTGGATATCGGTCAGAAAGATGTCAACCTGCTGATCCGAGCCGATAATGTCGACCGCTTCCTGGCCGTTGATCACATGCAGCAATTGCACCCCGGTTTTTTTCATGACGTCCCTCAGCAGGAGAAAATTCACATCCACGTCCTCGGCAATCAGGAAAACCAGGGAATCCCACTCGTAAGCAAAAATCTTTTTATTGTAGGCGGCAATGTCAATGGTTGGTTCCACTTCTGGCTGGTTA
>CAZJNQ010000085.1:0-10644 GCA_964547475.1 uncultured Porphyromonadaceae bacterium | reverse complement strand
GGCACCTTTCAGGAGAATGAATTGAAATTCCGTTCCCTGGCCGACACTTATTGAAGAAACCGTGGTCCCTCCGGATCAGAAACCGTTTTTCCGGAGCACTTCCTTGACAGCAGTCGCCCAGGGTAGATAGGCAGCGGGTTTCAGGTGGCAACCGTCGACGGAGTACTCCTCCCTGAGTTCTCCCCCGGCTGATAGAAACGCATTCAGGTCGATGTAATCAACCTCGTTTTTCGAGCACCACTTTTTGACCAGGCGGTTCAGCCTGACCACTTTTTTATTGTCCCCGGGTGCACCCCGCTTGAGGATCGTTGATTGCACCACGGGGATGATCCCATTGTTCCGGAGGGAATCAACCATGACCCGGTAGTTCTCGTATATCTGCCGTACCGGCATTCCGAGATAAATATCATTGATCCCGCCTTCCAGGAACCAGATCCCGGTCCCCGGATGCTGCTGCAGGACATCC
Source organism: uncultured Porphyromonadaceae bacterium (assembly GCA_964547475.1). Classification (GTDB taxonomy): domain Bacteria; phylum Bacteroidota; class Bacteroidia; order Bacteroidales; family UBA12481; genus UBA12481. The sequence goes on along the minus strand of CAZJNQ010000085.1, from coordinate 10,178 downwards.
TTGATGGTCCAGAGCAATTGCCCGGTGAGATAGCCTGGAATTCCCCAGTTCGTGACATCCTGACGGTCGAGGAGCCTCGCCCAGTCGCCACCATGGGTGATGGAATTGCCGAACATCACAACTTTGACCGGTTGCAGGTTGTTTTGCTGTGACATGGAAGCATCAGGAAGGGTTGCATTCATGATCAGGATTAGGGATACAATCAGCATTCTTTTCATGTAGCGAAATATCGTGAATTCAAGGAAAAAGGAAAAAGGAAAAAGGAAAAAGTTAACTATAATCCACGAGTCACGAGTCACGAGTCACGAATCACGAGTCACGAATCACGAGTCACGAGTCACGAGTCACGAGTCACGAGTCACGAGTCACGAGTCACGAGTCTTTTTTTACCTTTGCACCGATTTGGAGGTAAAATGTATATAGAAGTCTGTAAATCAAAGCTTCACAGGGTAACGATCACGGAGGCGAACCTGAATTACGTGGGAAGCATTGCGATTGACGAGGACCTGATGGATGCAGCCAACCTGGTCGAAAACGAGAAGGTCCAGGTGGTAAACCTGAACAATGGGGAACGCCTGGACACCTATGTCATCAAGGGGGAGCGCGGCTCGGGGCGGGTCAGCCTGAATGGGGCCGCTGCACGCAAAGCCCAGCCGGGCGATGTGATCATCGTTGTCTCTTATGCCATGATGGATTTCGAAGAAGCCAAAAAATTTAAGCCGAGATTGGTTTTTCCTGATACACAAACCAATAAACTGATTTAACTTTCTCCTTTCTACTTAAACCTTTCTTCTCGAAGTTCATGCCCAAGACAGTATTCATCTGCTCCAGCTGCGGATCCCAGTCGCCCAAATTTATCGGTCATTGCCCGAGCTGCGGGGAATGGAACACCTACGTGGAGGAAATTGTGGAGAAAGTGCCGCGGTCGGGGAAACCACGTCCGGTCATTCAATCTTCGCCGAAACGGCTCCCGGATATCGGGCGTATGGCCTATGACCGTTTAAAGAGTAGCATTCTGGAGTTCGACAGGGTGATCGGAGGAGGCATGGTGCCCGGATCACTGGTACTGGTGGGGGGTGAACCCGGAATCGGGAAATCAACCCTGGTGCTCCAGCTGGCCCTGGGAATGCCCGGTAAGCGTATTCTCTATGTTTCAGGTGAGGAAAGTCTTGAACAGTTGAAGCTCCGTGCCGAGCGGATCGGAGGGGATCATGAGGGTTTTTACCTTCTCTGCGAAACCTCCCTGGAACATTTGATGGGGCGGTTGGACGAGTTCAATCCCGAATTGCTGATCATTGATTCCATCCAGACGCTGGTGACCGAAAGAGCCGAAGGGTCTGCCGGTACCATCAGCCAGATAAGGGAATGCACCGGCGATCTAATAAGGTATGCCAAGGAGAACCAAACCCCGGTCATACTGATCGGGCATATCAACAAGGAAGGCCACCTGGCCGGTCCAAAAGTCATGGAGCACATGGTGGATACGGTGCTCCAGTTCGAGGGCGACCTGCATCACCAGTACCGTATCCTGCGAGCCAGCAAGAACCGTTTCGGATCAACCGATGAGCTGGGCATTTTCGAGATGAATGCCTCGGGTTTGCGCGAAGTGGCCAATCCTTCGGAGCTGTTGCTGGCCAACCGCGACCTCACGCTTAGCGGGAATGCGATCTCGGTGTCGATGGAAGGGCAGCGGCCTTTGCTCCTGGAAGTTCAGGCCCTGGTCAGCTCGGCCGTTTATGCAACCCCGCAGCGTTCGACCACCGGATTTGATCCGCGCCGGCTGAACATGCTCCTGGCGGTTCTTGAAAAACGGGCGGGTTTCCGGCTGGCAACCAAGGATGTTTTCCTGAACATGGCCGGCGGCCTCAGGGTTACGGATCCGGCAATCGACCTGGCTGTCGTGTCTGCCATCCTCTCTTCCGATAAGAACAGCCCGATCGAGCAGTCAGTCTGCTTCACGGGTGAAATCGGCCTCTCAGGAGAAATCAGGCCGGTCAACAGGATTGACAACCGCATTGCTGAAGCCGACCGGCTGGGATTCGGGAAGATCTGCATCCCTTCGTTCAACGGAAAAGGATTGGATCTCAAGCGGTACCACATTGACATTATCAGCCTCAGACATCTGGGCGACCTTTTAAAGTTGTCAACTTTTTAAAAGTTGACAACTTTACCTTGAGTTGTCAACTCTCCAAAGAGTTGACAACTCTTTGCTAGTAGTCGTCAAAATCGCTCCGTTTCCTTTTTGCCGGCTTCGTTTCGATCGGATCCATGCCCTCGCAGTTCAGCGGTTCGCTGAGATACAAAGGCCGCTCAAAAGCTTCCTTTGAAATGTTCAGTTCCGGATCGTCATAAACCTTCTTCATGAAAAGTGCCCAAATTGGCAGAGCCATATTGGCACCCTGGCCCAGGTCGTGGTTCTGGAAATGGACCATCTTGTCCTCGGCGCCGGTCCAGGCAGCCCCGACAAGGTTCGGTACCATCCCCACGAACCAGCCGTCGGCATAACTGTTGGTCGTCCCGGTCTTGCCGGCTATCGGGTTGGTAAACCCGTACTTGAACCGGAGCCGGCGTGCGGTCCCGCCTCCGCTGGTGACGCCTTCCATCATGTAAAGCATCTTATAGGCGGTTTCCTCACTCATGGCCACCTCCTCATGCGTGCTGAAAGTTCCGAGCACCTGACCGTCCTTGTCCTCAATCCGGGTGACCATCATCGGTTCGACCCAGATCCCTTTGTTGGCAAACGCAGTAAAGGCTCCGGCCACCTCATAGACCGGAAGATCAACGGCCCCGACACAGATGGGGATCACAGGGTCGATCGGGGATTTGACGCCCATTTTCCGGGCCACGCCGATGACTGCCTCGGGATTGAACTGTTTCATCACCCAGGCAGCGATCTGGTTCAACGATTTGGCCAGGCCGGTGCGAAGGGTGACCATCTTGCCGTCCAGCTTTTCCGTTTCTGAATAGGTTGGCTCATAGGTGTTGCCTTCAATCCCATTGAAGTTCCCGATGAATGTGACGGTCACGTTAGGCACTTCCATGCAGGGTGAATAGCCGTTTTCCATGGCCAGGGTATAAACGAACGGCTTGAATACGGATCCCACCTGCCGTTTCCCCTGCATGATCTGGTCATATTGGAAGAACCGGTAATCCGGACCCCCAACGTAGGCCTTGACATAACCCGTCTGGGGATTGAGAGCCATAAAGGCGGACCTGAGGAACCTCTTGTAGTACCGGATCGAGTCCATCGGTGTCATCACGGTATCCCGGATTCCATTCCAGCTGAAAACCGACATCTGGGTCGGCGTATTGAACATCAGCCGGATCGAATCATCCGGCAGGTGCTGTTCCAACTTATGGATCCGATAACGCTCGCTCCAGCGCATGGCATTGTTCATCGACCGCTCGATATCCTCGTCGCCGACAGTATTGGCAAAAGGTGCATGGCGGTAACGGCGCATCTCTTTTTCGAAGGAGATTTGCAGATCTTTGCTAAGGTGCTCGACAACCGCCTCTTCGGCATATTCCTGCATGCGGGAATCGATCGTGGTATAGATCTTCAGGCCGTCGCGGTAGAGGTTATAGGGAGTGCCGTCGGGCTTGGTGTGTTTATTGCAGAATCCCCTGAGCGGATTGGCTTCCCAGGCGTCGGCATCTTCTTTGTTATTGGGCTTTTTCTCCATCAATACCTGCCTGAGGTATTCCCTGAAATAGGTGGCCCTGCCCACTTTATGATCCACGGGGTGATAATCGAGCCCCAGCTCCGTGACCTTGGCGGCGGCCACGGTCGCGGCGTCGGCATAGCCACGCTGCCTCATCTTGTCGAGCACGACATTCCTTCTCGGCAGGCTATTCTTCTCCCCGAACCGGCGAGGATTGTACAGGGATGGATTCTTTGCCATACCGGCCAGCATGGCTGCTTCCTGTATCTCCAGGGCGCTGGCGGACTTGTTGAAATAGACCCAGGAGGCGGTCTGGATCCCTTCGGCATTGTTTACAAAGCTCAATTTGTTCAGATAAAGAGCCAGGATCTCCTCCTTGGTAAAGGTCTTTTCCAGTTTCACGGCGATCACCCATTCCCTGAATTTCCGAATCACGAAATTGAACCCCTTAAGGGACTCTTCACGGGGAAAAAGGTTTTTCGCCAGCTGTTGGGTCAGGGTGCTTCCCCCTCCCGTATCCTGCCTCAGGATCACGCTTTTGACCAGTACACGCAGAAGTCCGCGGAAATCAATGCCCGAATGCTTGTAATAACGCTGATCCTCAATTGCCACGATCGCCTTGATCATGTAAGGCGATATCTGGTCATAACGGATATTATCACGATTCTCCTGGACTGAAAAGAAAGTTCCTAAAAGTTCCCCATCCTCGGAAATCACCTGGGTCGCTTCAATCAGGTTCGGATTTTCAAGCTCCTCAAAGCTGGGCATGAATCCCAGCCATCCAAAAGATATGAAGGTGAAAAGGAGGAACAGGAAAAGCGCTACTCCCGCATAGATCATCCAAAAGTTCCTGAGGTATTTGCGTGTTTTATCAGGCTTCTCCATAATCAGTCCGGTTAATCGGGGTTGAAGTTACAAATTATTGGTCAGAGGGGCATAAGGGCAAGGGGTCACGAGGATCTTTGCGCTGTTTCTCCATTTTGAAACACAGAATACATCTATATATAAAGTCGGGTTTGTCAATGAAACGATTTTCTCAAATCATTATTTTGTTTCTCTTGTGCCTTTGTGCCCCCGTGCCCTTGTGCCCCTCCCGGGTCGAACTTTTCCGGTTCACTCCCTGTGTTAACTTCAGAAAATTATTTCATCTTTGTGGCGTTTTTTTAGAACCATCCTAAAATGGCTGAAAATCTTGTAATTGTTGAGTCGCCTGCAAAGGCGAAGACTATTGAAAGATTCCTGGGGAAGGATTACCTGGTCAAATCCAGTTTCGGGCATATCAGGGATCTGGCCAAGAAGGAGTTCGGCATTAATGTCAAGAGGAACTATGAACCCCATTACATCATTGCTCCGGATAAAAAAAAGGTGGTAGGGGAACTGAAAAAGCTCGCGCAGGATGCCCGGTGTGTCTGGCTGGCTTCTGATGAGGACCGTGAAGGGGAAGCCATTGCCTGGCACCTTGCAGAGGTTCTTGAGATCACTGCCGACAAAACCCGCCGGATTGTTTTTCATGAGATCACCAGGGAGGCCATCCTGCAAGCCATAGACAACCCCCGCCCGATAGACCGGAACCTGGTCAATGCCCAACAGGCTCGCCGGGTGCTCGACCGGCTGGTGGGTTTCGAGCTCAGCCCGGTCCTGTGGAAAAAAGTCAGGCCCGCCCTGTCGGCCGGCCGTGTGCAGAGCGTGGCCGTGAGGCTATTGGTCGAACGGGAGCGGGAGGTGATGAATTACAAGGCCGTACCGGCATACCGGATCACCGCTTTATTCCACGCTGCCGGGGTCGATGGTGCTCCAATGGAAGTCAAGGCTGAGCTCGACCGTAAATTCAACAGTCGCAGTGAGGTCCTTGACTTTCTTGAAAACTGCAGGACGGAACGGTTTACGGTGGATGCGGTGGAAACCAAGCCATTCAAGAAAACCCCGGCCCCTCCTTTCACCACCTCGACCCTCCAGCAAGAAGCCAGCCGCAAGTTCAGTTTCTCCGTTTCACAGACCATGGCACTGGCCCAGAAATTATACGAAGCCGGTAAGATCACCTATATGCGTACCGATTCGGTCAACCTGTCGAGCCTGGCCCTAAATACGGCGAAACAGGTGATCCTCTCCGGATTTGGAGAAAAGTACCTGAAAACCAGACAGTACAAGACGAAATCAAAAGGCGCCCAGGAAGCCCATGAAGCGATCAGGCCCACTTATATCCAGAACGCTGAAATATCCGGTACATCCAACGAAAAGAAACTGTATGAGCTGATCTGGAAGCGTACCATCGCTTCCCAGATGAGCGAGGCCCTCCTTGAAAAAACGACCGTCACCATCAGGATATCAAACCGTCCCGAAACATTCTCGGCCACGGGAGAGGTGATTCTGTTCGATGGCTTCATCAGGGTTTACCGTGAAGGTTCCGATGAAGAGAACGGGGAAAACGGATCGGCCCAGATCCCTCCATTGAAAAAAGGGCAGGAACTTCCCCTGGACTTTATGGAGGCGCTGCAGCGTTACCCCCATGCCCCTTCGCGCTATACCGAAGCCAGCCTGGTCAAAAAACTCGAGGAACTGGGAATCGGGCGCCCGTCAACCTACGCACCCACGATTTCCACCATCCAGACGCGCGAATACGTGGTCAAGGAGGACCGGCCGGGCACTGTCAGGGAGCTCGATGGACTGAAGCTGAAGAACGGCAAGATCACCGGTTTTGCGAAAAATGAAAAATCGGGATATGAAAAAAACAAGCTGTTTCCGACTGACATCGGGATGGTTGTCAATGATTTCCTGACCGAACATTTCGGGAATATCGTGGATTACAATTTTACAGCCAGCATTGAAGAAGAATTTGATGAGATTGCCGCAGGCGCGATGGTCTGGTACGAAATGATCGACCGGTTCTACAGGCCTTTTCACCAACAGGTCAGTACAACCGACAAGAACACCGCCCGAAGTTCCGGGGAACGGTTTCTCGGCAACCATCCCCAAACGGGTGAACCGGTGTATGTCAAGATCGGACGTTATGGCCCAATGGCTCAGATCGGTGAAATCCGGGAGAACAGCAAACCGCGTTTCGCCCGGCTGGGTAAAGGACAATTGATCGAAACCATAACCCTCGCCGAAGCGATTGAACTTTTCGCCCTTCCGCGTTCACTGGGTGAATTTGAAGGGAAAGAGGTTACGGCCGGAGTGGGCAGGTTCGGTCCCTATATCCGTCATAACAATGGCTTTTACTCGCTCAAGAAAGGAGTCGACGACCCGATGACCATCGACCTTGAGAGAGCCGTGGCGATCATTGCCGAAAAAAGGGCTGCCGACCTGCAGAAAGTGATTCGCGAGTACCCCGGGGAACCGGGAATGAAAGTCCTGAACGGGCGTTTCGGACCCTATATCTCATGGGACAAAAAGAACTACAGGATCCCCAAAGGGACGGATCCGGCTTCCCTATCCCTGGAGCAGTGCCATCAACTGATCGCCAAAAGTTCAGGCCATAAAAAATAGTCCCGATGAATGCCCCGGGGGAGATGTTGCTCTATTTTAACCCGATAGGGCCCCTGTCTGTGAAGGGAGATGACAGGATATTGTCTGACCTGAAAGGACAGATCCGCATCCATGGCCGGAACGGAGACATCCCCGACCGGTGGTTTAATAATTACCGCAAGCTTGGCTGACAGCCGAAATACTTATTCCGCAAGGTGTTCGTTATTCTTGCGGTGTATTTATTTTTTCACTTATTTTACTGTCCTAAAATCATTCATGAGGAGACTGGCTTTTTTTCGGTTTGCATGGACACTGCCGGCGCTGTTTGCGGGTTTATCGCTGTGTGCCCAGCAGGATCCCCAGTTTACCCAGAACATGTTCAACCACCTGGCTTTCAACCCGGGATTTGCCGGCGGCCAGGGCATGCTCAGCGCCAGCGTGATTAACCGCCAGCAATGGATGGGTTTTGACGGCAATCCCAAGACCACCCTGTTTACCATCCATACCCCTGTCAAGCCTCTGGGAATACCCAGCGGAGTGGGCCTTACCTTTACCGACGACCGCCTGGGTTTTGAAAAGAATATGGCTTTCAGCGTTAATTATGCCTACCGCCTGAAGCTGGGCAAGGGAAGCCTGGGATTCGGCCTGAATGCAGGACTGCTGAGTAAAGCCCTGAACGGCAAATGGGTGATCCCCGACAGTGACAACCATGTTCCCGCCACGCAGGATCCATCCATCCCGCAGGAACAGGTCTCCACCATGGCATTTGACATGGGGCTGGGTGTATTCTTCAATACCGACAGGCTCTATGCAGGAATATCGACCACCCACCTGCTGGAACCGACCATTGATTACGGTTCCGGCGCCATGTCCAAAATGAGCAGGCATTATTACGGAACTGCAGGATACCTCTTCAAATTGCCTAATCCGCTTTTCGAAATCCAGCCATCCGTCTTTTTTAAAACCGATGCAGCCTCCTGGCAGCTGGATGTTAATGCCATGCTCCTGTACAATAAAAAGTTCTGGGGAGGCGTTTCCTACAGGCTTGGAGACGCCGTAGCCGTTATGGCCGGCACCGAACTGGCCAATGGATTGAAAGTGGGAATTTCTTACGACTTTACCACTTCCGCCATCGGGGCCTACAGCAACGGTACGGTGGAATTCATGGTAGGTTATAATCTTGAAGTCGGATCGGAAAAGTTCTCCCAACGTTACAGAAGTGTGAGATTTTTATAATTGAATTATGAAGAAACTTATTTTCCTTGGCCTCATTGCAGCCCTGATCCTTACCGGGTGCAGCCCTACAGGCAGCGGTGAGCTCACCGGTGTTCAGAAAAGGGAAAAATGGTTCGAACCGGATCCCTACGGGATGGTCAAGATCCCTATCGGCTCCTTTATCATCGGGCCCAGCGACGAAGATCCAACCTTTGCCATGAATTCCCAATCCAAGACGATTTCCGTGGATGCCTTCTGGATGGATGAGACGGAAATAACCAATAACGAATACCGCCAGTTTGTCACCTGGGTCATCGATTCCATCACCCGGCGCAAACTGGGCGAACAGTTCCCAGATGAATACCTGTTTTCCGAGGATGAATTCCAGAATCCTATTGAACCGCCTCTCATCAACTGGGAAACCAAGATCGACTTGAGGGACGAAGAGGTCAGGGCTGCCCTGGAAGATATGTACATTCCCGAAAATGAACGTTTTTTCGGCCGCAAGGAGCTGGATACCCGCAAGCTGGTTTATGAGTACCAGGATATCAATTTCCAGGAAGCCGCCAAGGAAATGCGCGACTACAAACGGAGAATCCAGAATTCAGACAAATCGGAAACCTTTTTTGAGGATCCTGAATTGCGTTCCGACCGGTCGAAGTTTGTCAAGACTTACGCAATCAATGTCTATCCCGATACCCTGGCCTGGATTTCGGACTTCACTTACAGCTACAATGACCCGATGGCCAAGATGTATTTCTGGCACCCGGGATTTGATGATTACCCGGTGGTCGGCGTAACCTGGGAACAGGCCAAGGCTTTCTGCGTTTGGAGAACCATGTATCACAACAATTATCTGGCCACTGAGAAAGGCGGGGCTTTCGTTCAGAATTACCGCCTGCCTACCGAGTATGAATGGGAATATGCTGCCCGCGGAGGCCGGAATGTCTCTTTGTATCCCTGGGGAAGCCCATACACCCGCGACAACAAAGGATGCTTCCTGGCCAACTTCAAACCGCTCCGTGGCAATTACGTGGATGACGGTTTCCTTAAACCTTCACCGGTGGGCTCCTTCGAGCCCAACGACTTCAACCTCTATGACATGGCCGGCAACGTGGCCGAATGGACCATATCGGCATTCGATGAAGCCGGTTACAGTTTCACCCACGACCTGAATCCCAACTATGAATATAACGCCCTGCCCAATGCATCGGCTGTCATGAAACGCAAAGTGGTCCGGGGTGGCTCCTGGAAGGATATTGCTTATTATCTCCAGGCGGGAACCCGTACCTATGAATACCAGGACTCCGCAAAATCCTATATCGGATTCCGTTGTGTCCGTTCAACCATGGGCATTGAAAAATAACCGAAACAAATAAATAACAATGAGATTACGTGAACTTGTTAGAACCAGAGGCTGGAAAATAACCGCTGCCAAATTGTATTCATGGGGCGCCAGTGTCGTTATGATCGGTGCTTTGATGAAGCTGGAACACTTTCCGATGTCCACCTATTTCCTCTGCGCCGGTTTGGGTACGGAAGCCATTATCTTTTTCTTTTCTGGCTTTGAAGCTCTGCCGGAAGAATGGGAATGGGACCGCGTTTATCCCGAACTTGCCGATCAGACTGTCAAAGTGGAACGTAAAGCAGTCGTACGCCCCGCAACTTCAGGTACCGCGCTTCAGAAGTTTGATGAATTGCTGGAGAAAGCTGAGATAACTCCCGAATTATTTTCCAAACTGGGCAACGGGATGAAAAACCTGGCAGACAATGCAGCCAGAATGACCGACATTTCCCATGCTCACGTGATTTCTTCACATTTCACGGAGAGCATGC
>CAZJNQ010000084.1:0-11028 GCA_964547475.1 uncultured Porphyromonadaceae bacterium | reverse complement strand
GACGGATCTACCCTTACGTTGTTGAGGTACTGCAACTTGATGTAGTCCCCGTTCCGGTACTCCGGGACTACCCCGCTCAGCATAAAGCCCAATCCGGTCAACCGGCTGGCCAGGATTGCGGAGCAGGGACTATCGACAGGCATTTCCAGGTAGATGGTTTCCACCTTGTTCAGGCAGAATTCCCTGAGCTGTTGTCTGACCAGGTCAAAAGCATCCTGCCCGATGACAGACATGGAAATGACCGCGACATTGAGGTCGGGCTTAACACTGGTGGAAGCCAGGGAGTTCGTGACCGGCGCCGGGGAATCGGCCGAAGCATCGATCCGTATGACCTCACGCCGTAAATCCAGGTTGTCGTATACTTTTTTCAGGATGGGAAAGAATTGTTCACACAGGAACACCTGCCGGCGGGGTTCCTCGCTGGTCTTGAGGTAATAAAGCACCACTGCCTGGCGCTGTTCCGACAAGCGGTCGTCGTTGATCTTTTTAAATGACAATTTCTCCTTGACGTAGGCCAGCATGATGCCGGTCTCCTTGGCACCGATCGACCGGTTCCCCTGCTGGGTAAACGGGTGGATGGTAACCGCTTCGCTATAGAGCCCGTACATCTGTTGCCGGACTGCATAATCCTTGAGGAACAGTTTCATCCCTTTGAACAGGTTGTGCCCCCGGTACCTGGGATCGACCATGGCGGCGCCTGAATCGGCCACCTTTGCACCGCGCGACTCGAAGAACAGGGAGAGGTTCCCCACGACCTCTTCGTTCTGGTTGATAGCCACGGCTGAAACCAGCAGGCCGTTTTCTATCAGTTCACGGATCTTGTCGGGAAAATAGAAAAACGAAAAGTACGTGTAGCCGTAAACACGGTATGCCAGCCTGGCCAGCATTTCGGCGTCACCGGGCTCGACCAGCCGGATGGACGGATGATCGGTGGCAATAAGGTCCTGGCCGGTTTGAAGTTCCTCCTTTTCCGTCTGGGAGAGCAGTCCGGATATGCTTTCCTCGGGAAGATTTTTCACCAGCTCGAGCCGTTTTCCTTCCTTGCCCAGGTTGACGAATTGGAACTCATCGGCCAGGTTCTTCATGAGGTGGATGCCGAGAGCGCTTTTTTCCTGCGTCTCCAGCTTGCGAAAATCGACCGGGATGCCACGGTCTTCGATCGAAATCACGAATTTGCCGGGCCTGTACAGGATTTTCACATCGATCGTGCCCAGCTCCTCCTCCCCGAACGTGCTCTGGATGGTGTTGAGAATGGCCTCTTCCGTTATCAGCTCAATCCGCTGGAGTTCGGGGCCGGGGAAATTGAAATAACGGGCGTAGAACAGGACAAATTCCTGGGCCTGGGGAATGAATTTTTCGTCGGAGAGGATGGTCAGCCTTGCTATAAAATCGTTTTGCAGAATTTTTTTATTGATCATATCCTGACAGGATTAGTTGTACAACCCGGACCTTGATTGCTAAGGCCGGCTTAATGGAACCTGTTTTGACAGAGCGGCACCGATAGCCGTGGCGTATTCGGCCTGCTCCGGATAGACGAAATTGATATTATGCATTTCCGCTATGGCGTCGAGGGTCGTTTTCCCGACCGATACGCTGCTCGCCGTTCCGGTAACCACGATAGTCCGGATGTTACGGCTCTTGGCCGCAAAAGCGGAAACAATGCCGATCACCTGGTAAACCATGTGCAGGATCCCCAGAGCCTTGTCCTCATCGGTTGCTGTATCCAGCATCTTGCCGAAATTGGCAGCGGTCATCTCTTTTTTAAGAAACCCGATATTGGTATCTGCAATATCGCCGATCAGCAGATCGATATTGCTGATCCGGCCTTTCGCGGCCAGTTCCAGAAGCCGGCTGATGTCGGATATGTTCAGGATCGCCTTGGCCAGTCCCAACAGGGTTCCTCCGCCGACACCCGTTCCGCCGATATGGGTTATGACGCCGTCACGCGCTTCCACCAGGGCCGTTCCTGTTCCGATGTTCGCTATGATCACACGATTGCTGCCCGAAAGGTACACTCCGCCAAGTCCGACAGCCACAATTTCCTCGATTTTTGAAGTGGGGATGCCAAACAGGTTTCCTGCAATCCGGGCGGCCCCGACACCCGTCAGAACGATATGGTTGATTGAAGCTATGTCCAGGTTGTTCTCCATGAGCATTTTCCCCAGGGCGCCGGTTGCGGATGTGACCGCATCGAACGCTTTGGTTGTAAGGGTCCTGAAGGTCTTGTCCGGATAAATTGCGACGCTTTTGGTCGTCGTGCTGCCAATATCGATACCGATAACCATGTTTATAGTATTTTTTTGATCCATTTGAATCCTTTGTATGGAGGATATTTAAAAACCAGGTCGATCCAGGTTGGGCTGGTCAGAATGGAACGGGTATGGCTGAAGGCCAGGAAGCACTCGTAACCATGGTACTGGCCCATCCCGCTGTTGCCCACGCCACCGAAAGGCAGGCGGTGATTGGCGATGTGGAGGATGGTATCGTTGATGCAACCGCCCCCTGAAGAGGTCTTTGCCAGAACTTCCGCCGCCTGTTTGCCGGACCCGAAATAGTACAGGGCCAGCGGCTTCGGGCGCGAGATCACGAAATCAATGGCTTCGTTGATCCGGCTGAAGGTCATCACGGGCAGGAGCGGTCCGAAAATTTCCTCCTGCATAACCGGATCATCGGGACGGATCCCGTCGATCAGGGTTGGGGCGATATACCGGGTATCAGGGTCTGTTTCACCACCGTAGACAATCCTGCCCTGATCCATCAGTTTCATCAGCCGTTCAAAGGCCCTGGTGCTGACGATCCGGGAGTAATGCCGGCTTTCCTTGATATCGGGGCCATACATCCAGTCGATACGGGCTGCGATCTTTTTTAAAAGCTCATCCTTGACCGATTCATGCACCAGCAGGTAATCGGGGGCAATACAGGTTTGTCCGGCATTCAGGGTTTTCCCGAAGGCTATGCGCCTGGCAGCCATGTCGAGGTTGGCGCCGGTATCCACGATAACCGGACTTTTACCGCCCAGCTCCAGTATCACCGGGGTCAGATGTTGCGCCGCTGCCTTCATGACTATCTTTCCCAAGGCCGGGCTGCCGGTGAAAAAGATCAGGTCGAAAGGCTGCTCAAGAAGGATTCCGTTGACTGTCCTTCCACCCTGAACGATCGAAACATATCCGGGATCAAAAGTCTCCCGGATCATTCCTTCCATCACTCCGGCCACGGTCGGTGAATAAGGTGAAGGTTTCAGCATGGCGCAGCACCCGGAGGAGATCGCCCCGATCAAAACATTCAGCATCAGCAATATCGGATAATTCCAAGGGGTAATGATAAGTGCCACCCCCAGGGGTTCGTAGAGTATTTTGCTGGTTGACGGAAGCAGGTGCAGCGGGGTCGGAACCTGCCGGGGTCTCGACCAGGTTCTCAGATGCCGCCGGTGGTTCCGGATCTCCTGGTAAACCAGGCTGAATTCCGTTAAAAAAGCTTCTTCGTAGGATTTATGCAAATCCTGCCAGAGGGCATCGGCCAGTCTTTTTTCCCACTGGTGAAGGGCAGTATTCAGGTGGTCCAGATTTTGCAGCCTGAACCTGATATCTCTTGTCTGCCCGGACACAAAAAAAGCCCGGTGGTGCGAAAGTGCCTGCTCAATTGCGGTCCTGGATGTTTCTTCCATCTGTTTGTCAAGTTATTTCCCGATCAATATTTACCGGTTACCGACTCCGAAGATAGCAGTTCGATTCTGCTGCTGGCTGCCACCCGGAACGGCGAAGCGGGAAGTCCCTCGCGGTTACAGAGATTGGCTCCCCCGGGATTGTCGGCCCAGGCATACCTTACCTCAACAGGGTTCTTAACCTTGCGGTTCCACACGACAACCTTGTCATCAACTATCTTTGCTTTTGCCCAGACGAAACGGTGGTCCGCACCTGCGATGGCAAAATGTTTCAGCTTTCCGCCTCCCTTGGCCATCAGGCCGGTGCCGATATTCGTAAAGGTCAGCGTCACCCTCTTTCCCTCTGCCGCCATGGATTGGATCGCCGGCCCCGAACAGACAATTGCCTGTTCACCGTAGGCCACTTTTCGGGCGGCCAGCGCGAGCCGTTTCCCGACATCCTTTTTATTCAGCGGGTGGATGTCATTCCATTCGCCGATATCTATTGCAACTGCCATTCCGGTGTTGGGTTCCGACAAGGTTCTGAGTTGTGCCTCACGGAACAGGGCCCAGTTGCTTTCTCCGGGCTGGCTTTTCGGCTCCATGAAGCCTGGCAGCTGAACGAAGAGAAACGGAAAATCGCCCTGGTTCCATTGCGCTCTCCAGTCTTGGATCAGTGCCGGAAACATTTCGGCATATTCTGCCGGCCGTTCTGCATTGGATTCCCCCTGGTACCAGATCACCCCTTTTATCCGGTATGGTAACAAAGGATGAATCATGGCATTGTACAAACCCAGGGGTTTCCACCTGATAAATGTCTGTTCAGCCAGTGGTTCCATCGCGACTCCCAGATGATATCGCCAACGTCCCTTTAGATCCACGGTTTTGCCTCCGGCACTGATTTCATAGGGCTTGTCTGGTACGAAACCGCCTTCACCGATAGTGCTGATCACTCTTGCGATGACCGTGTTTTTACCCTTTTTCAGGAGGCCCGCCGGGACGGTGTATCTTCTGGGCGGATACTGATAGCTCGTTGTTCCGATGAAAGTACCGTTAACAAAAACCGAATCGGCGTCTATTATCCTGCCCAGGATCAGGCTGGCCTGTTGCCCTGCCATTGAAGCCGGAAGCCGGATATCTTTCCTGAACCAGACCACCCCGTTGACAGCCCCCAGACTTGTATTTGCCCAATAGCCCGGAATTTTCATCCTGTCCCAATCCGAGACATCGAGCGTTGGATCCGACCATTTCTGATCCGGATTTCCATAGCCTTGATCTGACCGGTTAAGCAGATCATGCCACAACCGGATCCTGTCCCGGTCCTGGTTCTCAATACGGGTTATCAGCGCTGAATCCCTGAATCTCAGGGCTTCCCGGTAGTGCTCCGGGAATTTCCGCAATGCTTCTTCGCTCAGCCAGCACTCTGCCGCAGAGCCGCCAAGGCTCGCATTGACCAGGCCGATCGGGACCTTCAATGCTTCATACAGATCATGGGCAAAAAAGTAGGCCACTGCTGAGAAGTCAAGCACGCTCTGAGGGTTTGCCGGTACCCAGCTGCCTGAGGCCAGGTCATTTTCCGGTTTTTTGAAATTATATTTCTGCGGTACCCGAAACAGCCGGATGAACGGGTTGTCGGAGCCTGCAATTTCATTGGGATAAAGCGGGCTGACCCTGCGCATGGGGAGTTCCATGTTCGATTGTCCCGAACAGATCCATACATCACCGATCAGGATATCGGTAAGGGTAATGATGTTTGTGGCGCTGATCTGCATTTCATGGGGTCCGCCAGCCTTCAGACTATCAAGGATCACCGTCCATTCCCCGTCATCGCCGGCTATGGTCTTATAAATTGAATCGATAAACCGGACGGAGATATTCTCGTGAGGGGCCGCCCAGCCCCATACCTTAACCGGTGACTCCCTTTGAAGCACCATTCCATTGCCGATCAGTCGCGGCAGTCTTACCTGGCAGAAGGATGGAAATGCCAGGATTAGAAATACAATCAACATCAGGGCCGGACGATGGTTTTTGGAATTCATCGGAGCTGGCTGATCATCTGATTTCTGTTCGCAACGCATTGACCCTGTAAGTATTGACCGGGGGAAACGGTATTACTATACACTTGATTTAATTCAGGCTTCTCAGGTTTTCAAGCGCTTCCGGGACGAACTGGTGCAGTCCTCCGACGATCGGACAATTCTCAAGCTTGTCGCATTCGGCGCAGGTTTGAAATCCTTTTGATATGACGCAGTTTCTGATGTGGCATTCCGCACAATGCCCGATCTTGGCACCGTCTTCCCGGCACCCCGTGCAATTGATCATTTCAGGGGTCATATCAGGGACATTGTACTCAATTTTCCATTTTGCCGCGACTTTGGCGCGCAGATCGTTGTCATTGGTCAGAGTGGCTGTTCTGGCTTCGCAGGCAGCACAATTCAATCCGCAGCAGGCAATCAGTTTTTCCATTTGCATTGGTTATTTGTAGAGGTCTCCATTGAGATATTTTAATCCTGAGTCACAGATAATGGTAACGATTTTCTTCCTGCGTCCTATGATCCTGGCTCTCTGAAGCGCAGCCCATATGTTTGCCCCGCTGGTTGTGCCGCCGAATATCCCTTCCATCCTGGCCAGTTTTCGGGCTGTTTCGTATGCATCCTTATCTGAAACGGCCATTATTTCGCTGGCGAGCTCGAGGCGGCAGATTGACGGCACGAATCCTGCCCCGATGCCTTCCAGCTTGTGGGTTCCCGAAGTATCGCCACCGGAAAGGGAACGTACCTGCGCCGGCTCCAGCGCGATGCAGCGGATACCGGGTACCTCGTTTGTCAGGATCTCCGCATTGCCCGAAAAGCATCCCCCGGTACCCACCCCCATGATAAACTCGTCGATCTCATGCCCCAGCACATTGATGATCTCCCTGGCCATGGCATGATAGGCATTGCGGTTGTCAACATTGTTGAACTGATCGGTCCAGTAGGTATTGGGTTTTTTGCTCATTTCACGGGCCCGCTCAACCATGGAGTCGATCAGCCGGGCTGTTATCAAACCATCCCGGCTCGGGAAGATCTCAAGATCTGCACCAAATGCCTTCATGGTCTGGAGCTTTTCTTCCGCAAAGGCATCCGATGACACGAAGCATGCCCGGTAGCCCTTTGTGGCACAGACCATTGCCAGGGAACTTCCGGTGCTCCCACCGGTGTAGTCAACCACTGTCCCCCCGGGTTTCAGCTGACCTCTCCGTTCAGCTCCTTCAATCATTGACAAGGCCATCCGGTCCTTCATGCTTCCGGTAGGATTCGCACCTTCAAACTTTACATAGATGTCGGCACATTCCGGCCCAGGCAACCGTTCCAGTTTGAGTAACGGGGTATTTCCAATGCCTTTCATGGCATCTAAGTTAGATAATTCTCGGCGACGGGTGATCGGCCTGACCGTTTAACCGTGTTAACGGAAAAACAAAGCCGGGACCATAATCTGTTTAAACTAATCAAAGGGCCAAGCAGTTGGCCAGTCTGGAAATTTTTCGTATCTTCATGGAACAGAAAAACCCTGATCAGGATGAAACGAATACTGATTGCCCTGGATTATGATCCGACTGCGCAAAAGATTGCCGAAACGGGATATGATCTGGCCAGGGCCATGCAAGCAGAAATGGTTCTGCTCCACGTGGTTTCCGATCCGGTCTATTATGCTACACGGGCTTATTCCCCCATCATGGGATTCGACGGGTATCTTGAGACCGGTCCGGTTGAGATGGAAAACATCGAGTCATTGATCAAAGCATCTTATCAATTCCTTGAGCAGACCCGGCGACACCTGGGTGACGAAAATATCAAGACCCGGGTGGTGAAGGGTGATTTTGCCGAGTCGATCCTGTCGGTCGCCCGGGAGGAAAAGGTTGACCTGATCGCCCTGGGTTCCCACAGTCAAAAATGGCTGGAAAAGATTGTTATGGGCAGCGTAACGGAGCAGGTGCTGAAGCATTCGAGGATCCCCCTGTTCATCATACCGACGAAGAAATTCAGGGAATGAAAGCCCTGTTTATCGGAGGAACCGGGAATATTAGCACCCCGGTAAGCCGGTGCGCCATTGAAAGGCGTGTTGAGATGTACCATCTGAACCGCGGAAACCGTTCACCCGTTCCGGGAGTGATCAATTTGACGGCGGACCTCAGGGATTCCGCGGAGGTCAGAAAAGTACTGGGCGGGCAAACCTGGGATGTGGTGGTAAACTGGATTGCTTATACCCCGGAGGATATCCGTCGCGATGTGGAACTATTCGAGGGCCGCACCCGGCAATATATATTCATCTCCTCGGCTTCGGCTTACCAGAAACCTCCGGTCAACCCGGTGATCACGGAATCGACACCTCTAAGGAATCCTTATTGGGAATACTCCCGTGACAAGATTGCCTGCGAGGACCTGCTGGTTTCGCTTTTCCGCGGACGGGGGTTCCCGGTGACCATCGTACGCCCCTCCCACACCTACTATTCGGTGATTCCCGTATCCCTTGGGGGATGGGAGGAGTTTACTGTCATTGAAAGGATGCGAAAGGGAATGCCGGTGGTGGTTCACGGCGACGGCACTTCTCTCTGGACCATGACCCATGCCGATGATTTTGCGCTGGGTTTCCTGGGCCTGATGGATAATTTCCGGGCCATAGGAGAAGCTTTTCATATCACTTCCGATGAAGCCCTTACCTGGAACCAGATCTACCAGTCGGTTGCGATCGCGGCCACCGGCCATGAAGCCCAACTGGTACATATCCCATCGGAATTCATTGCTGATTATGCCGATCGGCACGGTTACCCGTCGGTAAGGGGTACCTTGCTGGGCGACAAGTCGCATTGCGCCCTGTTCGATAACACCAAGATAAAAAGCCTGGTTCCTGAATATCAGGCTAAAATACCCTTCGCAGAAGGAATCAGGCAGACCATTGCCTGGTTCGATGCCGATCCGGCAAGGAGGATCATCAAGGAGGAGACGAACAGGTTTCTGGACGGGCTGATTAAAGTGACGAGTGACTGGTGACTGGTGACTGGTGATTCGTGACTCGTGATTCGTGACTCGAAAGCCCCCGGACTGAAGATTGGGGTTAGTCATGTAGGCAGGTGGTAGCACCCCAGACTGAAGTCTGGGGTTAGTCATGTAGGCAGGTGGTAGCACCCCAGACTGAAGTCTGGGGTTAAGCATAGACTCGATGTAGATTTACGACTAATTTTTGCCTTCTGCCTTCTGCCTTTCCGCAAGCCCCTCTTTTACCGGTCCTTTAGCTTCAGCGTCAGTACATTTCTGCCTTCTCTATAGTTATAGTCGATGCTCTGGCAGCGGGCCCGGATCAATTTAAGACCGATGTCGTCTTCAAGCACGCCTTCTTCCAGTGGGTTTCTCCGGATTCCGGCGCTGTCGCAAACCATGTCAAGGTTCCCGTCTTTTTCGGTATAGGAGAGGTTCAGGCTGGCATCCGAATAATCGGCCAGGAGGCATAATACCTCTTCGGCTACATGGACCACGTGCCGGGTCACCGTTTTTTGCAGCATGTGCTTGTCGCAGAACGCCTCAACTTCAGCCTGCAGCTCATAGAGATCATAATCGGGACTCGATATGTGATAGCTCATGCTGCGGATGCGGTGAATGAAAGCTTTGGTTTTCTCACGCCGGGGATGATCGAAGATCTGCTCCGGCGGTCCCTCCTCATAAATAATACCCTCGTCCATGTAAAACACCCGGGTGGAAATGTTCCGGGCAAATTCCATTTCATGAGTCACAATGATCATGGTCATCCCGTCCTTGGCAAGTCGCCGGATGACTGCCAGAACTTCGCTGACCATGGTGGGATCGAGTGCCGAGGTGGGTTCGTCGAAGAGCAGGATATCCGGTTCCATGGCCATGCAGCGGGCGATTGCCACGCGCTGTTTCTGTCCCCCGGAAAGCTCATCGGGAAAGCTGTGGATCTTTTCAGCCAGGCCAACGAGCTTCAGTAGTTCGATCGCTTTTTTATTGGCTTCGTCCCGTTTCCGGCCAAGGAGCCTGACAGGACCGATTGTGAGGTTTTCCAGGACGCTGAGGTGGTTGTAGAGGTTGAACGACTGGAATACCATACCCATCTTCCGCCGGATCGCCGGGACGCTCGTTTTCTTGTCGAGAAGAGACACTTCATTGATGTATATGCTGCCCCGGGTTGGAATTTCCAGGAGGTTAAGGCAACGGAGGAAGGTGCTTTTCCCGGTGCCGGACGGGCCGATGACCGAGATGATCTCGCCTCTTCGGATGTGAGCATTGATGTCCTTGAGGACCGTAAGTTCACCGAATTTCTTCTCAAGGTTAACGACCCGGATCATGCTGCAGCCTCCTTTACTTTACGACGGCGTTTTCGTTTTGGATCCACGGATATTTCCACAGAGCCAAGAGCCCAGGTCAGGAGCCAGGCTATCAGGATGTACACGACCGAGGCCATGATCAGCGGGAAAAAGGCATCAAAAGTGCGGCTACGGATGATATCACTGGCCTTGGTAAGATCCTGGACCGCTATATAGCCGACGATGGAGGTCATCTTGACGAGAGAGATGAATTCCCCCTGATAGACCGGCAATACGCGGCGAAGGGCTTGGGGCATGATGATATGGATGAATGTCCGGACCTTGGTAAATCCCGATGCAATTCCGGCTTCGCGCTGGCCCGGATCAATGCTTTCGATGGAGGTCCGGAACATTTCGGAAACGTAAGCGCCGAAGTTGATCCCGAAGGCAATGACTGCAACCAGGACCGGGTTGATGTTGACTGATGCGAAGATCACATAGAAGATGATCATGAGCAGAACCAGGACCGGCGTTCCACGGATCAGTGAAATGTAGATTTTGGCCGTCCCTGACAGGATTTTCCGGGTCGACATGCGCATGAAGCAGATCAGTCCCCCGATCAGGGTACCCATCAGGGCCGACAGGATGGAAATGATCAGCGTGACCTTTAAACCATCCAGGATCAGCAGGTACCTGCTCTCAAGAATCAGGTTATTATGAAAGCTGGTAGCCAGAGCCTTGAAGAACGGCATCCTCTTCTCCGGGGTGTTTTCGCCTTGGTAAGTCTGCATGTTCTTTTTAGCAGCGACCACAGCCGTTTCAAAATAGGCGTAGCTGTCGGAGAAATCGATCTGCTTTGACCGCTCTTCACTGATAGCGATCCCATCGGTGATCATGTCCACCTTTCCTGAAGCCAGTGCGGCTATCAGGCCAGGGAAGTCGATAGTGATTATTTCGATATTGTACCCGGCGCGTTCGGCGAAGCGCCTGACCATCTCAATGTCAAAACCTACATATTCCCCGTTCATCCAGGCAACATAGGGAAGATCCTCAA
This sequence comes from uncultured Porphyromonadaceae bacterium, assembly GCA_964547475.1. Classification (GTDB taxonomy): domain Bacteria; phylum Bacteroidota; class Bacteroidia; order Bacteroidales; family UBA12481; genus UBA12481. The sequence continues at coordinate 36 of CAZJNQ010000084.1, read as the reverse complement.
CGGATACCGCGACCATCAGTTTCTTGCCGGAGGGAT
>CAZJNQ010000083.1:5746-11103 GCA_964547475.1 uncultured Porphyromonadaceae bacterium | reverse complement strand
CCGCCACGGTGATGAATGACAAGCTGGGCGGTTCATTCAACGGTTATGTCAATATGGTGCTTCGTGAGGAGAAAGGCTTCACCTATGGCGCCCGCACGGGAATATCGGGCAATTACGTGGCGGGTACTTTCACGGCTTCCGCATCGGTAAGGTCTTCGGCAACTTTTGAATCGGTTCAGATATTCAAGGACCTGATGACCCGGTACCGCGATGGGATCACCCAGGAAGATCTGGATTTCACCAGAAATTCGTTGCTGAAATCCTATGCCCGGAAATATGAGACCCTGGGCGCCCTCACGGGCATGCTCGGGGATATCAGCATGTACAACCTACCCAAAAACTATCCCCTCATGGATCAGGAAACGATCAGGAACATGACACTGGAACAGCATAAAGCTTTGGCTCAGAAATATATCAATCCAAACCGGATGTACTACGTCATTGCCGGTGATGCCGCAACACAATCGGAAGCACTGAAAGAGATCGGGTTTGGAGAAGCAACCATTATTAAGAGATAAGGCAGGAGGGCAGAAAGGAAGGGTTTTGAAGTATATGCCCTTCTGCCCTCCTGCCCTAAAAAACTCATAAAAATGAAAAAAACAATTTTCCTTCTACTGGCCGCTCTGGCGCTGGCCGCCTGCAGTACCCAGCCCAAAATGGAAGTCAGCATTCCGTATGAGAAATTCACACTGTCCAACGGGCTCGATGTGATCCTCCATGAAGATCATTCCGATCCGATCGTGGCTCTTGCGATCCAGTTCCACGTGGGATCGGGCCGCGAATCGGTAGGCCGTACCGGCTTTGCCCACCTGTTCGAGCATTTCATGTTCTCCCGTTCGGAAAACGTGGCGCTTGGCCAGTTCGATGAAATTATCCAGAATGCCGGCGGATCATCCAATGCCGGAACCGGCAATGATGCCACCACCTATTTCGAGGTGGTCTCAAAAAATGCCCTGGAGAAAATTCTCTGGCTCGAATCCGACCGGCTCGGATTCCTCACCAACGCCATCAACAAAAAGGCGCTGAATATACAGCAAAACGTGGTGCAGAACGAGAAACGCCAATATGAGGATAACGCCCCTTACGGCTATACCGATTGGGTAATCTCGAAAAACCTCTTTCCGAAAGGCCATCCTTACAACTGGACCGTGATCGGTGAAATGGAGGACCTGTTCAACGCTTCCGTTGAGGATGTTAAAACCTTCCACGACAGGTTCTATGTCCCGAACAATGCCACCATGGTCCTGTCAGGCGACTTTAATCCGGAAGAAGCCAAAAAGCTGATCGAGAAGTACTTTTCTGAAATCAAACCGGGAGAGAAACTGACGGATCCGGAACCTCAGCCGGTAACCCTGACCGAAACGAAAAAACTGGTGCATGAAGATAATTTCGCCCGGGCCGCCCAACTGACCATGACCTGGCCGACTGTTGAACAGTACAGTCCCGACAGCTATGCCCTGGATTATCTTGGCCAGCTGCTTTCGCGCGGGAAGAAAGCCCCGATGTACAAGGTGATAGAGAAAGAGAAGAAGCTGGCCTCCGGTCCGCGGGCCGGTAATGGCAGCCAGGAAGTCACGGGTACATTTACGGTTACAGTTACGGGTAACGAGGGAGTGAGTCTGAAAGACATTGAAAATGCTGTTTATGAATCGTTTAAACGGTTCGAAACCGATGGATTCACCGAGGCTGATGTAGAAAGGATCAAGGCCGGGCTGGAAACCAATTTTTATAACGGGATCAGCAGTGTGCTCGGGAAATCGTTCCAGTTGGCCCAATATAATGAATACGCCGGATCGCCTGATTATTACAAGACCGATCTCGAAAAAACCAAGGCCGTGACGAAGGCGGATATCCTGAAGGTTTATGAGAAATACATCAAGGGAAAACCTTGCCTGATCACCAGCTTCGTACCCAAGGGACAGCCGGAACTGGCAGCCGAAGGATCGGTAAATGCCGGAGTGAAGGAGGAAAATATCCTGACAGCTACGCAGGTCCAGATCGATGAATCGATTGACGAGCCCGTTGTCAAAACCCCAACCTCTTTTGACCGTACCGTAATCCCTGCAGATGGTCCGGAGCCCCTGGTCACTATCCCGGCCGTATGGCAGGAAAAGCTCGCCAATGGTTTGGGCGTTTGGGGGATCGAGCAGAACGAGTTACCCCTGGTACAGTTCAATATCACCATCAAGGGAGGCCATTATCAGGATAAACCCGAAAAACCGGGAGTGGCCAGCCTGATGGCTTCGCTCATGAACCAGGGAACGAAGAACAAAACCCCGCAGGAACTGGAGGAAGCGATTGAAGCGCTGGGATCACGCATAAACATCATGTGTTCGGGTACGGCCATTACGCTCAGTGCCAACTGCCTCGCGAGGAATTACAATGCCACGCTGACCCTGGCCGAAGAGATGCTACTCGAGCCCCGGTGGGATGCCGAAGAATTTGCACTGGCCCAAACGCGCGTGATCAACAACCTTAAGCGCCAGAAAGCCAGTCCGGCCGCACTTGCCGGTGAAGTTTTCAATCAGAAGATATACGGTGACGGGCACATTCTGGCAACCAACACAAGCGGCACGCTCGAATCCGTACCGGAGATCACGATCGATGACCTCAAAGCTTTCTATGACGCCAACCTGTCACCATCCCTGGCCAACTTCCATATAGCCGGCAACATTTCCAGGGACAAAGCAGTCAGTTCCTTACAGGGGTTGGTCACAAAATGGCCGGTCAAAAAAACAGTGATGATCGAATACGCGCTGCCGGCTCCGCTCCAAAAATCGGAGATCGTTTTTGTTGACGTTCCGGGTGCCAAGCAATCGGTGATCCGTATCGGGAACCTTGCGCTGGCCCGCACCGACCCCGACTTTTTCCCCTGCACCGTGATGAATGATCACCTGGGAGGGAACTTTCTGTCGCTGGTTAACCAGATACTCCGCGAGCAGAAAGGGTTTACTTATGGAGCAAGCACTTCCTTCAGCGGTAGTTACTTGCCCGGTCCGTTCACGGCTGCTTCAATGGTGCGTTCGTCTGCAACACTTGAATCGCTTCAGATTTTCAAGAGCCTGATGGAAGGTTACCGGACCGGTATCACCGAAAAGGATGTGGAAGCCACCCAGAATTACTTAATCAAGTCCTATGCACAGGATTTTGAAACCCTGGGCGCGCTCACCGGAATGCTGGGTAATATCAGCATGTATAACCTGCCGGTCGATTATGTCAAAAACGAGCAGGAGACCATCCGGAACATGAAAGTGGCGGATTACACTACCCTTGCACAGAAGTACATCAATCCGGACAGGATGTACTATGTGGTTGTGGGCGACGCCTCAACGCAGGCGGCGCAGCTCACTGCCCTGGGGTTTGGGGAAGCGACCATAATTAAGAAATAAGGCAGAAGGCACAAGACAAAAATCAGTAATAAGTAATTAAGGAAGAGATATTTATGACTAACCCCAGACTTCAGTCTGGGGTGCAACTTGCCTTGAGCCTTCTGCCTTATTACTTTTATTTCATGAACCGGTTCCCCCTCATGGTAAACGCCGTTATCGTATCGGGGTATCCCCACTCTTTAGGCCACCCGGGATTCTTCCAGGTGACAGTGGTATCATGGTTCACGTAAATCATTGCCTCATAGGGTGGCGTATGGCTGATGGCTGTAGTAGAGCCTGGATAGAAAGTATTATTGATGATCTCAACCCCCGCGGTCCGGTGGCCCCGGATGCTGGTATGGGCAGTGTTCCGGATGGTGTTTTTCTCGATGCGGTAGCCCTTGCTTCCCTCATCTATAAACATCCCGTTGTTGTCGGAAGCATGGTTCAGCGCACTCCGGAGGATGTCATGGATATTGTTTCCCGAGATTACGGAGCCCGGTTGAAAGCCGAGTGTATAGATACCGCCGCCGTCTCCCAGCACCTGCATGACGTGGTGGATGTGATTGTTCAGTATCCGGTTGTTTCCCGATGAAGTAGGCAGGGGATTCCATTGCCAGCCGATCGAGATGCCGGTATAGGGAAGGTCGCTGACCTCGCATCCCGAAACTGTGTTCCCTGCGCAGAATCCCAGCCATACACCGACAGCCCCATGAAACAGGACCCCTGCCCCGGTCACCCGGCTCTCTTCAACTGAATTGTTAACGGGCAGGATCAGGGAATCTTCCCCCGGATCATAGGTCAGGCCGATCATGATGCCATTGGCACCTACATCCTCAATGGTTACATCCGTCAGCCGGTTTCCCCGGCACCCTTGGCTGAGATAGATACCGTTACCGCCACAATGCACAACCCGGCATCCTTCCAGTGCGCAATCAGATGCCCATGACATCCGGATGGCAGGGGGAACCAGTCCAGGGCCCCGGCCCGACTCTGATTTCAGCGGATAATAAAAAGCTGCCTGCATCCCGTCATGATTGTATTCCGGCAGCAAATAGGCACAATCCCGGAAGGTGATGTTCTCAAATCGGATATTTCTTACCGGAGCGTTGCGGCTGCCCCGGATATCAGCCAACTGTATGGCAACGGGTGCTAAAGCCACGGTGCCCGCAGGTGTCTGGCCCGGCAATGGTTTATAGTACAGGCGGCTGGCATTCCGGTCCAGGGCCCATTCACCCGGCTGGTCAATAAAGGCCGGATCGCCCTCGAGGTAGCAGCTATAACGATCGGCGCTGGCTGCGAAAATGGAGTTATAGGGACCGTCGAACAGGGCAAACGGCGGTTTCAGTTTTAGTTCCGGTGGATCTGCATTCAGGGATGACACCCGAAACCGGGAAATGGTCCAATCCTTGAAGATGACCGCTTCACAATCACCCGATGGCATCAGCGTCTCAAACAAACCGCGGTCACTCACTGAAACCGTGATGTGGTCCGGGGTTGAATCCGGATGAAGAATCCAGGTTGATTTTTTCAGATATATTCTTGGCAACGAGTCGGCTGCATTGGGCATCCTTGCCCTTATGGCCCGATGATCATTGACATACAGCTGTTCAAATACAAGCCCTGAATCCACCGGAGCCCACCAGATCCCATATCCTTCATCCCGGAAACCGGTTATCACCTTCCCCCCGCTGATCACCGTTCTGCCTCCCGGAAGGCCTGTCCAGCTGACTTCCTCATCTCCTGAGCTTCCATCTTCAGCCGAAAATATCAGAGGCTTGTCGATGTACCAGGTACCTTCATCCAGCATGACCTGGATGTCCCTGCCAGGCTTGCCGGCCCGGCATGCCCTGACGGCTGCCTGAGCCGCTTCCAGGGTCTGAAGAGGCTGGCCTTTTGAACCCGTGTTCAGGTTGTTGCCATTGGGTGAAACGAAAATTTTCTCTTCCTGCAAGGAGGAACAGGAAACGCTGAATAAGGCAAAAGGCA
>CAZJNQ010000083.1:4500-5646 GCA_964547475.1 uncultured Porphyromonadaceae bacterium | reverse complement strand
CTCTTAAAAAAATGATTTCCGCCCGGATTATAGATCACGTTAAGAGCACCGGGAATAAGTGAGACATTGAAGGACTTGCCGAAATGGATCTCGCCGTCGATATGAAAGGGAACCTCCTGGGTGAATTCCAGGCTGACATGGTCCGTCTGGTAATAGTGCACCCTGTGGTCGTTGACGTGGGTTCCCTTGGGTACCATCAGGAGTAATTTAAACCGTTCGAAGAGGTTCAGTTTCCTGATGCTGCATACATCGAGCAGCCCATCGTTGGCGATGGCACGGGGAGTAATGAAAAAACCGCCTGCAAAACGCCGGCCGATAGAGACGGTATTCATGAAACAGTCAGTTTCATGCGTATTGCCGTTGGATCTCATGATCAACTTCTTCTCACGGAAAAAGAGAAGGGTCTTGATAATTTGCCAGAGGTACTTCGACGGTCCGCCTTTTTTAACCTTTCCCGGTTCAATATAGTTTTCGGCAGCTACCTGGGCATCGAACCCAAGCCCCATGCCATTGATGAAATACATGCCATTAACGGAACCGGCATCCATCGGAATGGTATGAACCTTGAAAAAAATGTCCCAATCGGCTTCTGTGAAACGGTTGGGATATCCTAAAATCTGGATAAAATCATTGCCGGTACCGGCTGGCACGATGCCGGTAATGACCTCCTTGTTGCCGATTAGCGAAAAGCAGATTTCGCTGATGGTTCCATCGCCACCGACTCCAATGATGTATTTATAGCCGCGTTCGGCATATTCCTTTGCGAGCTCAGTGGCATGGCCGTGACGTTCAGTCAGAACGATATCTGCCCGGATCCCGTAATGGGCAATCTTGTCCCTGAGCACGGGCAGGTATTTTTCACCAAATCCATTCCCCGCGATCGGGTTGACTATGAACACCCATTCTTTGTTATCCATGGTGATAAGCTGATTGGATCGTCTCTTTCACTATTTGAAGGATCTCATGATCCTCCTTGTTTTTCAGCAGATGATTTTCAATGGGTTTATGGATGACCACTTCCACGCGGGAATTGAAATCAATCCAAAAGCGGTTCTTCGGTTTCAGGGAGTGGAAACCATTGAGGGTGATCGGAAGCACATCGAGGTCCGTTGAACGAAGCACATGAATGAAACCTCTTTTAAAGCG
>CAZJNQ010000083.1:0-4400 GCA_964547475.1 uncultured Porphyromonadaceae bacterium | reverse complement strand
GACCATGTTCCTGCCACCCCTGACGCGCAGCTTTTTCCCCATTAGCAGGAATATGCAAATGGCCCAGAACTTGATCAGCGAACGAACGGCACGCTTCTGTCCCGAAAAGGCGAAAGACCAGACAACTAAAGCGAAAACCCCTGAAAACGTGTATAATACCGTATACACCGGTACGGTTAGAAACATATATACCGGTGGACGAAGTCGGCGCGCTAAAACCATATTGTCATTCCTCCCGGGGATTTCCCGATTCAAACATACACATAAATTATTAAATTGCACTACCTGTTAACAAGAACAAGGGCATACGGGCATACGGGCATACGGACATAAGGGTATACGGACATAAGGGTATACGGACATAAGGGTATACGGACATAAGGGCTAATGCCCCCAGACTGAAGTCTGGGGTTAGTCATAAACTACTTTTTCCTTTTTCCTTTTACCTTTTCTTCTGCCTTTTGCCTTCTGCCTTCTGCCCTTTGCCTTAGGTAACCTTGGACTATTCGAACACTATGGAGACTTCACATCCGGTAGGGATAGACCTGCAATCGCTGAAGATCCTGGAATCAGCGCTGACAAACCTGAATGAAGGATTTCAGGAATTGGAACCAGTTGAAGCGGGTTATTTCGATGAAGCACAAATCAGGAAGGTGATGCTGGAAGTAGCTGACCGGATGAAGGATAATTTTCCCTATTTCCATCCACTGTACGCCGGGCAGATGCTGAAGCCTCCGCATCCGGCCGCACGGCTGGCTTACATGCTTTCGCTTTATATCAATCCGAACAACCACGCACTCGACGGAGGCCGTGCAAGCTCCTGCATGGAGAAGGAAGCGGTCAGGGAGCTGGCCGGCATGTTTGGCTGGGAAACCTTTCTTGGCCACCTGACGGGCGGTGGCACCATGGCCAATCTCGAAGCCCTCTGGATAGCGGGCGAAGTGAATCCCGGGAAAATGATCATCGCTTCTTCCCAGGCCCATTATACCCATGAACGGCTGAGCCGGGTACTGAAACTCCCATTCAAGGCCATACCGGCCGACCGGTTAGGGCGTATGGACATGAACCGGCTCGAGGACCAGGCCAGGACAGGGAAGGTGGGTACCGTCGTGGCCACTATCGGCACCACGGCAACCGGGTCGCTCGATCCGTTGCCGGAAATTCTCAACCTGAAGGAAAAATTCGGCTTCAGGGTCCATGCCGATGCAGCCTATGGGGGTTATTTCACCTTAGCCGATCATCTGACGGCGGAGGCCGGGAAAGTTTTCGAAAGGCTGGGTGAAGCCGATTCCATAGTTGTTGATCCGCATAAACACGGCCTCCAGCCTTACGGATGCGGCTGCATCCTCTTCCGCGATCCCTCGGTCGGCATTTATTACAAGCATGAGTCGCCCTATACTTATTTCAGTTCCGATGAACTGCACCTGGGGGAGATCAGCCTGGAATGCTCCCGCCCCGGCGCTTCGGCCGTGGCGCTCTGGGCCACTCAGAAATTATTGCCGCCGGTCAGGGGAGGCGAATTGGCGCGGATGATCAGCAAAGGACGGAAGGCCGCGTTGAGCCTGTATGAGCGGCTGTGCCAGGATCCAAGATTCATCGTGGCTTTCCCGCCGGAACTCGATATCGTGATCTGGCTACCCCGGGCCGAATCGGCAGAAGCGGTTTCAAAACTATCCCGGGCCCTGTTCGGCGAAACCGGGCGCAACCACCTGCATCTGGCGCTTGCCGAACTGCCGGTGGATTTTTTTGAACCCGGCATCCTGAAAACAGGACCAGATCAGCATACCATCACCAGCCTCCGGTCGGTACTCATGAAACCGGAGCATGAAGAATGGATCGAAACCATCTGGCAGGTTCTTGACAGATCAATGGAAAGGATTGTTAAAAAACCATGAGAAAAACCTTTTATTCAATCCTGATCGCGGCAGTGGCCCTGGCAGGCTGCCGGTCATCAAAAGACCTGTCCGGCACACCGGGCCGTCAGCAGGTCAAATTCGGTGTCTGTGCTTCCCTGGCAACATCGGAAATCCTGAAAAACTCGGGTTATGCCTTTCTGGAAGCCAGTGTCGGCCGCGACCTGATGCCCGGCCAGCCGGTTGGGGCATGGAACAAAAAGAAAGCGGAATTCGACACTTGCCGGCTGCCGGTCCTCTCATGCAATGGTTTCCTGCCGGGAGAGTTGAAAACGACCGGCCCGGAAGCCCGTCAGGATACCGTGCTGAAATATGCAGAGGTGGCATTCAGGAGGGCTCAGGCGGCAGGGATCCCTATCATCGTTTTCGGAAGCGGCGGATCCCGGTCGATACCCGAAGGATTTGGCCGGCAAGCCGCCCGTGGGCAGTTTGTCGGGCTGCTAAAAGAAATGGGTCCGGTTGCCCGGAAGTACGGAGTGACCATCGCCATAGAGAACCTGCAGTCCAGCGAGTGCAATTTCATCAATACGGTTGGCGAAGCCCTGGATATTGCGCGGGAAGTTGCTGATCCGAATGTCGGACTGCTGGTCGACATTTTCCACATGGCCAGGGAGAACGAAAATCCTGATATCCTCATCCGGGCCGGCAAGCTGGTGAAGCACGTTCACATAGCCGAAAAAGAAAAACGGACCGCACCCGGGATGGCCGGGGATGATTTCAGACCGTATTTTGCATGCCTGAAAAGAGCCGGTTACAGGGGCGGTATCTCGATCGAGGGACAATGGAAGCCGGAAAACCTGGAGAAGGCGCTCCGGGTGATGAGCGAACAATGGAAATCAAGCCTTTAACTAAACCATAATCATAACCTTTCAACATGACCGAAAGAAGGAAATTTATCAAGCAAAGCCTCGTGGGATCCGCAGGATTAGCGATCGGAGGCCTCGGGTTCAGTGCAAAATCGTATGCATCGATCATCGGTTCCAACGACCGGATCAACCTGTGTGTCATCGGGATACGCGGACAAGGAAAAACCCACATCAACAAGTGGGGAAGCCTGAAGGAAAACCGTAATGTCAGGCTGAAGACCCTCTGCGATGTGGATGAGCAGTACTTTCCGGAATGCCAGAAGATGGCTGAGGATCTGACCGGCTACCGACCGGGGACTGAATGGGATATGCGCAGGGTTTTTGAGGACAGGGAGATCCACGCAGTATCGTTTGCCGTCCCAAACCATTGGCATGCCCTTGGAACCATCTGGGCCTGCCAGGCCGGCAAGAACGTCTACGTCGAAAAACCCGCCAGCTACAATGTTTTTGAAGGCAGGAAAATGGTGGAAGCTGCCCGTAAATATAACGTGAGGATTCAGGTAGGATGCCAGAACCGTTCGATAGACAATGTGATCGCTGCCATGAAATTGCTACATGAAGGCGGCATCGGCGATGTTTTCATGGCACGCGGCCTCTGCCTGAAACCGCGTGATTCTTTCGGGATCGCGCCGGATACTGCCCCGCCCGCTTCCCTCCATTACGATACCTGGCTCGGTCCTGCCCCCTGGCGCCCCTACAATGAGAAACGCGTCCATTACAACTGGCACTGGCACTGGGATACGGGCAACGGGGACACCGGCAACCAGGGGCCGCACCAGTTTGATCTGGCGCGCTGGGGACTCAACAAGAACGAGCACCCGGTAACCATCTATTCTTCCGGTGGCCTTTTTGGGATCAGCCCCAGGGAGTGTTCGCAGGAAACCCCCAACACCCAGACGTCTGTCTTTAAATACGGGGATGGAAAGGTCATTGAGTTCGAAACCCGCGGACGTTTTACAAATGCCGAATCCAGACTTGAAATCAAGATCGGGAACATCTTTTACGGGACCGACGGCTACCTGGAACTGAACGGCAGTACATGGAACGCTTACAGGCAGCGTGAAAAAGATCCTTTCCTGTCCTCACCACCGGAGAACTCGGAAAGACCGGCTGATCCGACCTTCCGGGCGGCTCCCGGCGGATCCGAGCACTTTGCCAATTTTATCGATGCCATTCGTTCGGGCAAGGATTCTGATCTGAACTGCGACATCTGGGAAGGGCACCTGTCAGCCGCCCTGCCTCATCTGGCCAACATTTCCTACCGGTTGGGACGCGAACTCCATTTCATGAATGAATATGAGAAGTTCGCCAACGATCCTGAAGCCGATCTCATGCTTACCCGGAACTACCGGAAACCTTATGTGATACCTGATGAAATCTAATACCTGATCTGAATGAAACCGAAAACCAACCTCCTCCTGGTTCTGCTCCTGTCAATCCTGATCTGGAGCCCGGCTTTTACACAATCTCAGTCGCAAAATGCCACACCGATGAGCTCGGTCATCTGGGCCGAGCAAGTTTTTGCACGTAACAAGATCCCGCCATTCTCCTTTAAGTACGGCGGACAGGATTCAAAGAGCTTCATCCGGAGCTGGGAATATAAAAAGCAAAAGCTGGCCCA
>CAZJNQ010000082.1:0-11611 GCA_964547475.1 uncultured Porphyromonadaceae bacterium | reverse complement strand
CTACCATTTCCCCCTGTTTTACCCCGATTTCGGGTTTGCGGGAATCTTTTACTGTTCAAGACTCCGGTCCGACCTGTTCTTCGATTATGGGTATGCTGATATTCCATCCGGTATTGACACCTTTTCCAACGGGCTGTTTCTGTCGACCGGTATTGAGCTGATCCTTGATACCCGGTGGCTGACCCTGGTGAACCTGCCCTTGGGATTCAGGTTTTCCGTTCTGATGACACGCGATTTTACTGAACCGACCAAGAATTTCAACTTTGAATTCGTAATACCGGTCATCAGACTATAGATTTAATAATTTACGATTAACAGATGAGAATATTTCAGGTGGATGCTTTTGCATCAAGGATGTTTACGGGGAATCCTGCCGCAGTTATACCCCTTGAAGAATGGCTCGACGAAGAGATCCTACAGCGCATAGCCATGGAAAACAACCTGGCCGAAACCGCGTTCTTCATTCCGCGGGGTGATCACTACCATTTACGGTGGTTCACTCCCAAGGTTGAAGTCGACCTCTGCGGTCATGCAACCCTGGCGACTGCTCACGTTCTATTCAATCACCTGGGTTTCGCGGGAAAAGAGATTTTTTTTGAATCCAAAAGCGGTATCCTGAAAGTCTGTAGGGAAGGGAAACGTTACATCCTGAATTTCCCTTGTGATGATCTGGATCCTGCGGATCCCCCTTCGGGCATGATCAGAGCTTTAGGCAAAAAACCACTGTTTTGTTACCGGGGATGCACAAACTACATGCTGGTTTATCGCAGGCAGGCCGACATTGAGCAGATGAAACCCGATTTCACCTCTCTGGGCAAGAGTGATGCTATGGGTGTAATCGTGACAGCTCCCGGAGACTGGGCCGATTTCGTTTCCCGTTTCTTTGCTCCCAGGCTTGGCATCAACGAAGATCCGGTCACCGGTTCTGCGCACACCTCACTGATCCCCTACTGGAGCAGGCAACTGGCTAAACAGGAGATGGTCGCCCGGCAGCTTTCCGAACGGGGCGGGGAACTGCATTGCCGTCACCTGGGCAATAGGGTTGAAATCGGCGGCACCGCCGTTACATTCATGGAAGGCGCTATAACCCTGCCCGGAGACCTTCAGTTGTAGGCTATTTTCCAGAATCCGTGTCCTGATTGCATTTTCGTAGCATATGATGAAATTTTCATCATATGATTAAATTTTCTACACCTATTGTATAGTTAAGATTATCAATGCGTTAATTGATTTTATCTTTTTTAGTGTTTATTTATTCATCACTTCGGATGTAAATAATTTTTACATAATTTTTATAATCGTTTGATTTTGTTATTGTTATGAGTATTGGCATTGACTTTGATTGACTGTTTACAACAATCGCTTCTAAATGACATCAAAGCATGTGGCCATGAAAAAAATCACTTTTCTCATCGTTGTTGCCTGTTTGGCTGGGTATTCACTATCAGCTACACCCGGCTCAGGCAGTATTTGGGAGGCCAAAACAGGTGATGACTCACCGGTTAAGGGAACAATCAGCATTACAGCTTCACCAGACTTAAATGATCTGGCAAACCGTTGGATTGCAGGTTTTTCGGCTGGCAATCCAGGCACCAGGATAAACCTGTCCAATGAAAGCAGCACGGGAGCTGACCTGCATGTTATATCTGAGGCTTACAAAGGGGCAGCACCTGCGGGGGACGGCTGGAGAATGGTGATCGGACGGGATATTATCGTTCCCGTGATCAGCTCTTCAAATCCTTATCTTGATGAAATCAGGAATAACGGAATTTCAGCCCTTGAATTGTCGGCTGCTATTAAAAACAATGCGGGATCAGCCTGGAATCTCCTTTTGGGTGAAGGGCACCCCGGTGAGGTTAAGTTTTATGCCATCGAAGATGAATCCGTGCGCAGGAGCATTACCCGGTTCATCGGTCTGGGTTCAATATCTTTCAAACCGGTAGCCCAGCCTACCGGAGAAGAGCTTCTGCAAACGGTTGGCAGTGAACCTCTGTCAATTGGCTTTTGCAGGCTGGCCGATCTGCTGGATCCTGACGGTCAAACCCTGATGAAGGAGGTCACTCTGCTCCCGATTGACAGGAACGGAAATGGCAAACTGGATTACATGGAGAATATTTATGAATCCGGAGCTTCTTTCCTTCGCGGGGTATGGATCGGGAAATACCCTTCTGACCTGGGGAGGGATATACTCCTCAGTGCAGCGGGCAAACCTTCCGGAAAAGATGAGATTGCCTTTATTCATTATCTTCTGAATGACGGACAGAAAACCCTGTCAATGGCCGGATTCAATGGTCTTGTTCTGAGCGAGAGGCAATCCAAAATTGATTCATTCCCCCTGTCGGAACCGGCTCCCGTTCCTGGTGGCATTAATGTCCTGCAGCTGTTACTGACCTTGATTGCAGGGGCCCTGGTGGTAATCCTGGCAACGGCCATGATCATCCGGTATATCAGGCAAAACAAACCGGTCAGAATGGAAGCTGTTCATGGTCCTGGCACGGCTCTGAACGAAAATATCCTGACGGCCCCGGGCGGATTGTATTATGATAAATCCCACACCTGGGCTTACATGGAAAAGAACGGTACAGTCAAAGTGGGCATTGATGATTTCCTGCAGCATGTCACGGGTCCCATTACCCGTGTCTTGCTCAAGAGACCAGGCGATCGCGTAACGAAAGGGCAACCGGTTCTGACCGTCATGCATAAGGGTAAGCACCTGGTCGTCTCTGCTCCGGTATCCGGGACGATCGTTGCCCAGAATGCCGGACTTTTCACCGATTCGACACTGTTGAATGATTCACCTTATACCGACGGATGGGTATACGCCATTGAGCCCACCAACTGGATCCATGAGGTTCAGCTTCTGCTCATGTCTCCCAATTATAAGGAATGGCTCCGGAATGAACTGGGACGGCTCAGGGATTTTATCCTGTCGGTTGTTAAACCCGATACGCCGGAATTCGTGTGTGTCACCCTCCAAGACGGAGGCGAGTTGACCGATCACATCCTGTCAGGATTGGAGCCTGAGGTTTGGGAAGAATTCCAGACCCGCTTCCTCGACAATGCAAACTCATCAAATACAATATAACCTATGGGATTAAATCGTCGTGGGTTTTTACAAACGTTAGGGGTTGCGGGTGCAACCCTGACGATCGGCAAGGGTTTTGCCGCACCGGGGAAAAGCAAGGAGAAGATAGAATTCTATGGAATTCTCTATGATTCTACGCGTTGCATAGGTTGCCAGACCTGCGAGTATTCCTGTGCGGAAGCTCATAACCTGCCGGAACCCAAAGATTCCCCTGAAGTGGGTGTGGTCCGAAAAACCGATGAAACATGCAGAACGGTGGTCAATGTCTTCAACACCAGCAAAGGCGAGTTCTTCGTTAAAACGCAATGCCTGCACTGCAATGAGCCCGCCTGCGCAGCAGCCTGTCTTACCCAGGCCATGATCAAGACCAAGGAGGGACCCGTCATCTGGAGAGCCAATAAATGCATGGGATGCCGTTACTGCATGGTTTCCTGTCCTTTTGACGTGCCGAAATTCGAATATCACAGTCCTAATCCGATCATCCAGAAATGCGATATGTGCTACGACCGGATCATGGAGGGCAAAATGCCTGCTTGTGCCGAGAATTGCCCGGAAGGGGCCATCCTGTTCGGGAAGCGGAGGGAACTGCTCAAGGAGGCCCGGAGAAGAATCTGTGAGAAGCCGGATATCTACGTCGATCATATCTACGGTGAGCATGAAGCCAATGGAACCGGTAACTTGTACCTGTCGCCGGTTCCCCATGAGGAGCTTGGATTCAAGACTTCGGTTCAAAACGCATCCTACCCCGCCCTTTCGAAGGGTTTTCTCTATGCCGTCCCATCGGTGTTTGTGCTGGTTCCTGTATTACTTCTGGGCATTAATCAGGCGACGAAAGATAAAAACCTAAACGAAGAAGATGAAAACGAACAATAGCCCTGTCAGTGTGCCGGTTGCCAGGTACAATGATGGAAAATCCATCTGGAAATTCATGCTGTTTGAGTTGAAACCCAAAGGCAAGATATGGACTCCCTTTAACATAATTTCAGTTCCGGTAATCCTGCTTGGAGCGATCCTGATAGTGATCCGTTTCGCGAAAGGGATCGGAGCCGTTACCAACCTGACATAGGAGGTACCCTGGGGACTTTGGATCGGATTTGACGTGGTCACCGGAGTTGCCTTTGCTGGCGGGGCATATGTAATCACCTTCATGGTTTATGTCCTGAACAGCCATCAATACCATTCTATAGTGAGGATAACCGTTCTGAACGGTTTTCTGGCTTATCTGTTTTATGCAGGCGCACTGCTACTCGACCTGGGCCGTCCATGGAATGTGATCAATCCGATCATCGGAAACAACTTCGGTACCAGCTCGGTTCTTTTCCTCGTTGCCTGGCATTTCCTTCTTTACATGCTGGCCGAACTGATCGAGTTCTCACCAGCCATCGCAGAATGGCTCGGGGCCAGGCGTGCCAGAAAGATCCTTTCCGGGATGACCATTGCTGCTGTCATATTCGGAATCACGCTTTCAATCCTGCACCAGTCTGGATTGGGAGCCCTTTACCTTATGGCAAGGGAAAAGATCCACCCCCTGTGGTATTCTGAATTTATTCCTGTTATGTTTTTGGTTTCCAGCATTTTCGCAGGACTTTCCATGGTGATTTTCGAAGGATCCGTCAGCAACAAGGTTTTCAATGACCAGCTTAGCGACAAGGACCACCAGGATCATAACAAAATCGTCCGGAACCTGTCGAAGATCTGCGCAGGCACCATGTTTGCCTATCTGTTCCTGCAATTGCTGGTTTTTATACACGATAAGCATTGGGACCTGATCAACACCCCAATGGGGTACTGGTTCCTGCTGGAGATGATCGGTTTTGTCCTGCTTCCAATGCTGCTTTTCTTCTTCAGTTATCGAAGAAACAACATCACCCTGATCAAGGTGGCAGCTATCCTGACCATGCTCGGGATCATTCTCAACAGGCTGAATGTCACGATTATAGGTTTTCGCTGGGAAGATTCCATAAGGTACGTGCCTTCCTGGATGGAGATTGTCATTACACTGACCGTCATTTTTACGGAGATCTGGATATTCAGGTGGATCGTCCGGCGGATGCCCGTTTTGCGGAAACCACCGGTCTGGGTAAAAGAACAAGAATAATACCTTAAATAGAAAACCATGGACGGATTTAGTTATTTCAACATTTTTGAGACGAAAGGCATCGAATATCTGATCATCATTTCATTCTTTGTCATTCTCATCCCCTTTTGGATCATCCTGAACAAGCAGTCGAGACGTAGAAGGCTCGCAGCGAAGGTCACCGGTGCGCTGAAGTCAGGCGATATCCGGATTCCGCAAGGGGTGTTTTTCAGTAAAAACCATACCTGGGCTCATCTGGAGAAGTCGGGAATTGCCCGGATCGGATTGGATGACCTGCTCGTTCACGTTGTGGGCGATGTCAGTCTGCTTAACCTGGTCAAACCGGGAGATTCCATCAGAAAAGGGGATCCCGTTGCACAAATTTTCCATGACGACAAGAATCTGACCATCTTATCGCCGGTGTCCGGGCAAATAGTCAGGAACAATTCCCAGCTGTCCGGGAGGCCCGAAATCCTCAATGACGATCCCTTCAGGCAAGGCTGGATCAATCAGATCAGGCCATCGGACTGGATGGACGAAACCAGGGGTTTCTATTTGGCAGAAGCTGCAACCGATTGGATCGCAGGTGAGCTGAAAAGGTTCAAGGATTTCCTGGTCGGCTCGGCCGGAAAATACTCCTCGGAATCCTCCCTGGTAGCCCTGCAGGACGGTGGTGAACTTCGCGAACAGATCCTGGCAGAAATGCCTGATGAACTCTGGCAGGATTTCCAGAAACAGTTTCTGAGCACGTTGGATTGATTTTTTACCTATTTTAAAGTTGTCAACTCTTGCCGGGTTAACAACTTTATATTTTTTCAGATGGGACAGCGAAAAAGTTCGAAATACACGAATGAATTTACCCGGAGGCTGGTCAGGAATTACATCCGGTTTCAGTCCTCCATATACAGCCGGGTTGTTCTTGTTATCGGAGTTTTATCGGTTTTTCTTCTGATTTCCTATAATTTCCTGTTCAACACCGTGAACAAGGTCTATATCGACACTGTCATTTATCAGAACGGAAACAATATCGGCTCCATCGTTGAGGGTGCTCTGTATCATTCCATGCTGGAAAACAACCGGAGTGCGCTTCAAAATACACTCGACGTGATCAATACCATGCCCGGTATCGATGATGTCAACATGTACGACAATGAAGACAACCTGGCCTATTCTTCCTTCTCGGAAGATTCCGGAGGGCATATAAACCCCAATTGCAAAAGCTGTCATGAGGATATAGGTACCATGTTCCCCCGGAAAGAAAAATCCTACCGGATCATCGATGTTAAAAGTGAATGCGAAATGACCCGGGAAACTGGTGAAGCGCGCCACCTGCTCATCCGGTCGCCTATTCTGAATGAACCATCCTGCTATCAGAATACAGCCTGCCATGCTCACAATGCTGAAGAGGAAGTATTGGGTTCGCTGTTCATCAAGCTTCCTTTGCAAGAGGTGGATGTGTCCGTACAGAAAGCAACCCATCAGTTCTTTCTTCTGGCCTTGTTCGTAACTGCCGTATTGGCCTGGTTCCTTATTCTTTTTACCCGGAGAAAGATCAAGGATCCCCTGACAGATATCATTAAGGCCAGTGAAGCGGTGGCAACGGGGAATAACGATACCCGGGTCGATATCAGGCCCAATCAGCTGGAAGATATCAAACTGCTGTCCGAAACTTTTAACCGGATGTTGGATAACCTCCAGGAAGCCCACACCGAATTGCAGAACTGGTCGAAGCAACTGGAATACAAGGTTCGGAAAAAATCGGAAGAGTTGGGTGAAGTCCACAACGAACTGGCGCAAATAGAAAGGATTGCATCTCTGGGGAAACTTTCCTCCTCGGTTGCGCATGAGATTAATAATCCTTTGTCAGGAATCCTGGTTTATACCAAGTTGGTAAACAAAAAATTAGCCAACGAAGAGATTGAGCCTGTTAAGAAAGAGTCCATCCTTAAACATCTAAAGTTGATTGAAGATGAGACCAAGCGTTGCGGCGATATAGTCAAGGGACTGTTAGATTTCTCGCGGATGGACCAGGATGATTTTGAGACCCGGCACCTGCATGAGATCCTCCAGGAGATCTACACGCTGATGCTGCATCCCATCACCATTGCCGGGATCAGTTTCAACACTGATTTTAAGGCTCATACCGACCTTGTATTCTGTAGCTCTAACCAAGTCAAGCAGGCCTTTGTCGCGATCCTTGTCAATGCTTCTGAAGCGGTTACCGAAGGTGGTGAAATAGGGTTTAAGACTATGAATCCCGACGAGGACAGCATCCGTATCGATATAACCGATAATGGCTCCGGGATCGCACCCGAGGATATTCCAAGGATCTTCGAACCGTTCTTTACCACGAAGCGCAAAGGAAGCGGGATTGGCCTGGGACTCTCGATTGTTCATGGAATCGTTCAGAGCCACAACGGTAAGATCGATGTAAAATCCGAGCCCGCCAAAGGCACAACATTCTCCATTACTTTACCAATATTCACAAACGGATGACAACAGAAATCATGCGGAAAATATCCATCCTGATCGTGGATGACGAGAAATCGGTACGCGATTCCTTGTACAATTGGTTCATCGAGGATGGATACCGTGTTGAATGTGCAGAAAATGCAAAAAGAGCTCTTACACTCCTCGAGGCGGAAAGCTATGATATTGTCCTCGCTGATATCAAAATGCCCGGCATGGACGGTTTGGAGATGCTTCGAAGGATTAAAGCCCTGAAAAAGGATTCCATCGTCATTGTCATGACCGCTTTTGCCGCCGTTGACACGGCTGTCCAGGCCCTTAAGGACGGAGCTTATGATTATGTTACCAAGCCTTTTGATCCGGATGACTTGTCACATCTTATCCGGAACGCTACCCGGCAGATTTCGCTGGCCCAGGAGAATGAAGCGCTCCGGGAACGGGTCGTATCGCTCGAGAACGTCGAAGATTTGATTGGCCAGAGTGAAGCAATGCAAGTTGTTCTCAAACAGGTCGAGAGCGTTGCCCAGTCCAATTCCTCCGTTATCATCACCGGAGAAAGCGGAACAGGAAAAGAGCTGATAGCCAGGGCAATTCACTCTAACTCACCAAGGAAGTTCTTCCCTCTTGTGAGTGTTCATTGCGGGGCCCTGACCGAGAGTCTGCTTGAAAGCGAACTGTTCGGACATGAAAAAGGTGCATTTACGGGCGCTATGTACAACCGGAAGGGAAGGTTTGAGATGGCAGACGGCGGAACGATTTTCCTGGATGAGATAGCCACTGTCTCATTGAAAATGCAGATCGAACTGCTGAGGGTTCTGGAGACTAAAAGTTTCATCCGGGTGGGAGGCAACAAGGAGATCACTTCCGATTTCCGGGTCATTTGTGCAACCAACCGGGATCTGAAAAGCATGGTAGCCAACGGCACGTTTCGTGAGGATCTCTTTTACAGGCTGAATGTAGTCAACATCCATGTTCCCCCGCTGCGGGAACGCATCGAAGACATCCCCCTGCTGGTCGATTATTTTATCACCAAATACTGCACATCGATGAACCGTCCGCCGGTAACCATCGAACCATCCGCCTTGAAAAAGCTGCAGGAATTCGATTTTCCCGGAAATATCAGGGAACTTGAAAACATTATCGAGCGGGCAATCGTCATTGGTAACGGAAAGAAAATCACGGACAAGGACCTGCCCATTGAAAAGGTGACGGCTGCAAACAGTTTTGAGAGCCTGGATGAAGTTGAGAAAAATCACATACTCCAGATCCTGAATCAGTATGAATGGAATATAACCCGTACCGCGAAAGCCTTACAGGTCGACCGGGTCACCCTGTACAATAAAATCAAGAAGTACAAATTAAAACCTGCTGATTAATCCATCGCTGTTCATTGATCGGGGTTTTAAAATGGCTCAGGACCTCATAACCATCATCTCCTTCGGTGAATTTGACCAAGACTTTCTCGGACAGATAGCAAAACGCGTCACCGAGGAATATGGCCATCCTGTCGCGATCAGATATGGATTGGTGGACCTGAGTGAGTTTTTCGATCCGGCCCGGCGACAGTACAACGGGAACCTTCTGCTGAAGGTGGTCGATAACAGCTTCTCTGAAGAGTCCTTGAAAACGTTTGGGCTCTTTTCCGTTGACCTCTTTATTCCCATTCTCACCTATATTTTCGGGCTGGCCTTTCTAAACGGAAAATCAGGGATCGCCTCCGTATACCGGTTGAGCAATGCCCGATATGGCCTGCCCGAAGACAGAAACCTGTTGCTGGAACGATCACAAAAAGAAGTCCTCCACGAGTTGGGACATACATTTGGGCTTATTCACTGCCACACGCCTGCCTGTGTTATGGCATCAAGCACGTATGTTGAAGACATTGACCAGAAGGAGAGGTATCTTTGCCCGCAATGCCGTTCACATTTAAGTCTTTAACTGAATATTGGAGTTTTAATGGCTCCCATCCCGGCAAGCATTGGAAGGCAAAAACTTGACAGGAACTGGTAAATTTGCCGCCGAAAACCCTACATTAGTTCTATCTTTTTGCTTGATAACCGGTTACAATAATGAGAAAATGGCGCATCGAGGACTCAGCTGAACTATACAATGTCAATGGCTGGGGAATTAATTACTTCTCGATCAATGAGAAGGGTAACATGGTAGTGACCCCTAAAGCTTCCGGAGTTCAGATCGATCTGAAGGAATTAGTTGAGGAATTGCAGCTGCGGGACGTTTCGGCACCCATGCTGATCCGTTTTCCGGATATTCTCGATGACCGGATCGAGATCATGTCGAGCTGCTTTAAGGCAGCTGCGGAAGAATATGGTTACAAAGCTCAGAACTTCCTGATTTACCCGATCAAGGTCAATCAGATGCGTCCCGTTGTTGAGGAGATCGTCAATCATGGGAAGAAATTCAACATCGGACTTGAAGCCGGTTCCAAACCGGAACTGCATGCCGTAATAGCCATCAATACGGACAATGATTCCATCATTATCTGCAACGGCTATAAGGATGAAGATTATGTCGAGCTGGCGATACTTGCCCAAAAAATGGGCAAACGAATATTTCTGGTCGTCGAAAAACTGAACGAACTGCGGCTGATCACAAAAATAGCCCGTCGGCACAAGATAGTGCCCAATATCGGTATCCGTATCAAGCTGGCCAGTGCGGGAAGCGGAAAATGGGAAGATTCAGGTGGCGATGTGAGTAAATTCGGCCTGACTTCAAGCGAACTCCTTGAGGCACTGGATTTTCTCGAGAGAAACCGCATGAAAAATGCTCTGAAACTGGTGCATTTTCACATCGGCAGCCAGGTGACCAAGATCCGAAGGATCAAATTAGCCCTCAGGGAAGCTTCACAGTTTTATGTGCAGCTTCATTCCAAGGGATTCGCGGTGGAATTCGTTGACATCGGCGGGGGCCTGGGGGTGGATTATGACGGTACGCGCTCGGCCAGCAGTGAGAGCAGTGTCAATTACAGCATCCAGGAATATGTCAATGATGCCACCTTCGCCATGGTGGATGCAAGTGAAAAGAACCACATTCCTCAGCCGAACATCATAACCGAATCGGGCCGTTCATTGACTGCTCACCATTCTGTCCTGATTTTCGAGGTCCTTGAGACCGCCACCCTTCCAACCTGGGATGACGAAGAGGAGACCAACCCCGACGACCATGAGCTTGTACGCGAGCTGTATGAATCCTGGGAGCTGCTGAACCAGTCGCGTATGCTCGAAACCTGGCATGACGCCCAGCAAATCCGTGAAGAAGCCCTTGAACGTTTCAGTTTGGGATTGCTTGACCTTAAGACCCGTGCACAGATTGAAAGGCTATTCTGGTCCATGGCCAAAGAGATCCACCAGATGGCCTCCAAACTGAAACATGTGCCGGAAGAACTTGTGCATCTACCCAAGCTATTGTCCGATAAATATTTCTGTAACTTTTCGCTGTTCCAATCCCTGCCTGACTCCTGGGCAATTGACCAGATTTTCCCGATCATCCCGATCCAAAGGCTGGATGAGAAACCTGACCGCTCCGCAACCCTTCAGGACATCACCTGCGATTCTGACGGAAAGATCGACAATTTCATCTCAACGCGTAATTTGTCCTATTACCTCCCTGTTCACTCCATAAGCCATAAAGAGCCTTATTATATCGGTGTATTCCTGGTTGGCGCTTACCAGGAAATCCTGGGCGATCTCCACAACCTGTTCGGTGACACCAATGCGGTCCATGTATCAGTCGACAGCAAGGGCTATTGCATCGACCAGATCATTGACGGGGAAACGGTTGCCGAGGTTCTGGATTATGTGCAGTACAATTCCAAGAAAATGGTCAGGACCGTCGAAACCTGGGTCACAACCTCGGTTAAAAACGGGATCATTACCGCAGAAGAGGGCAAGGAGTTCCTGTCGAACTACCGATCGGGCCTTTACGGATACACGTACCTTGAATAAGGCACAAGGCACAAGGCA
>CAZJNQ010000081.1:0-12096 GCA_964547475.1 uncultured Porphyromonadaceae bacterium | reverse complement strand
TCACGAGTCACGAGTCACGAGTCACGAGTCACGAGTCACGAGTCACGAGTCACCAGTCACCAGTCACTCATCACCACGCAATGCACCACCTTCACGTCGGTAAGCATTCCATCGCAGCGACCCTTGACGGCAACCTGATCACCCGGTGATAAAGGATCCAGTACAACCGATTGGCGGACCGCCTGCAGGCTGTCAATCGTGCAGGTTACGCCGAACAGGGGGTCGAGGAAAATGAGGGCAATGTTACCCCACCCGACCTTTTCCACCGACTCGAGGCGCCCCCTGACTTCCAGGATTTTCCCGGCATATTTCGCCGTAGCTTCCGGTTCGTCCGTTTCAAATTCGTGATACAGGTCCCCGGCTTCAATTATGTAGTCCGTCTTTTGCCGGAGCATATCGGGATGCCCGGTACGGAAGATATAGAGATAGCCGGCCAGGCTCGCAACTGCGATCACGATCAGGGCAGCAATCAGTATTTTGTACTTTAGTTTCAACGTCGGATCAATGCTTTCGACCGAAATCGATAAATTTGTTATGAAAGTAGCTACATTGCGCTGACTCTCCAAACCCTATCATAAAACCTCAAGGACCATGAAAAACTTGTTAACAGGGCAGGGCCGCCTGATCCTGATGGCTCTGGTTGCCGGAATTCTTCTGACAGGTTGCAAGAAACCCGATACTTCAGGATGGGAAAGGAAAAAATCTCCCATCATGACCCGCTGGGCTGAATCCGTGGAGCCCGGAAGCACATGGACGGAGTATCCCCGGCCGCAAATGAAACGAAACAATTGGAAGAATCTCAACGGCTTGTGGGATTATGCCATCACCCAAGCTGATTCGGGCATTCCCGTGTCCTGGGACGGCAAGATCCTGGTTCCCTACCCGGTCGAATCGGCTTTATCCGGCGTGATGAAGAAAGTCACGCGGAATGAAAGGATCTGGTACAAGAGGACTTTATCCATAGGGGCAAAGCTCAGGGATCAAAAGGTCGTCCTGAATTTTGAAGCCGTGGACTGGGAAACACATGTTTACATCAACGGCAAGGAGATCGGCACTCACCGGGGTGGGTATGATCCTTTCAGTTTTGACATTACCGATTATATCGAGCCGGGAGTCAGGTATGACCTGGTTGTTTCGGCCTGGGATCCTTCTGATGAAGGGTACCAGCCAATTGGCAAACAAACCATCAATCCCAGGGGGATCTGGTACACCCCCTCTTCAGGGATCTGGCAAACCGTGTGGCTGGAGAAGGTTTCGAAATACTATATAACCGATTACAGGGTCGTGACAGACATCGATCAATCCAAGGTCCTGTTGATGGCCCAAACGAATGACCGGAGAGCCACGGACGACATTGAGGTCAGGGTTTTTTCTGATTCCAGGAAACTCCTCGCTACGGAAAAAGGCAAGCCCGGTGAGGAGATCTCCCTGAAAATGGATGATATGCGCCTGTGGTCTCCTGAGGATCCCTACCTGTATGATCTGGAAATCAGGTTCCTCCACCGCAACACGGTGATGGACAGGGTGAGGGGTTATTTCGGCATGCGGAAGGTCAGCCTGGGCAAAGACGACAGGGGCATCACCCGGATAATGCTGAACAACAGGTTTCTTTTTCAGAATGGTCCCCTCGACCAGGGCTTCTGGCCGGATGGGCTCTATACGCCTCCTTCGGAGGAAGCCATGGCGTACGATCTGGAAATGTTGCAGAAGATGGGCTTCAACATGCTCCGCAAGCATGTGAAGGTTGAACCCCGCAGGTTCTATTACCTGACCGACAAAATGGGACTCCTCGTCTGGCAGGATATGCCCAGCATGTTTTACGGCGTTGCCGGATCATCCGACCTTCAGGACAAGCTGGCAGAGGCCAGGCAGAATTTTGAAATGGAGTTGACCGAACTGGTTAATGAACATAGCAATCATCCTTCCATTATCATATGGGTGCCTTTCAACGAGGGTTGGGGTCAATATGACGCCGTGCGAATTGCAGGTTATGTCAAGACCCTCGATCCCACAAGGCTTGTCAACCATGTCAGCGGCTGGAATGACGAGGGTGCCGGGGAAATCAAGGACATCCACAATTATCCCGAACCCATTTCCCCGCCGGCTGAGGAGAACCGCGCCATTGTGCTGGGAGAGTTCGGTGGCCTGGGATTAATGACGCCGGGTCACATGTGGCAAGAGGAAAACTGGGGCTATGAGAAAATGCAGGATGTTCTCACCCTGCTGCAGAAATACGAGGATTTTTATACTGAGGTGCGGAAACTGGCCCTGGATCCGGGTCTGAGCGCGGTTGTCTATACCCAGACAACGGATGTCGAGACCGAAGCCAATGGCCTGATGACCTATGACCGCGACCGGGTGAAAATGGGTGCTCAAAACATCGCCAATGCCCATAAAGGGATCATCTCCCGTTCCGTCGGCCAAAACAACCAGAATGATAGCCTGAAAAAATGAATATGGGAGCGAAAAAGTTTTCCATCAGGGCCCGGATCCTGAGTTTCAAATACGCTTTCCGGGGACTGGGACATCTGCTCCGGGAAGAGCATAATTCATGGATCTATGTGGCGATCATTGTATTGGTTATTCCTCTCAGCATAATCCTGAAACTATCCCTGACGGAATGGGCCCTTGTGTGCCTGTCCATCGGCATAGTCATCTCGGCGGAGATACTCAACACGGTCATCGAAAGGGTGAGCGACAAGGTATCCCCGAAATTCGATCCCGTGATCGGTAAAATCAAGGACCTGGGCGCGGCGGCGGTTTTAGTGACAGCCATCGCAGCTGCGGTGGTCGGGCTGATCATTTTCCTGCCGAAGATCCTGGCGTTATAGTGTTGCCGGATTTCAAAAAGCTGACAACTCAATTTCATCCACGAACATCCAGCACGGATTCCCTGCCCCGCCATGACCGGGGGGACAAACCTTCTGGCCCAGGGCGGTGACACGGATGTACCTCGCCCTGAAGGATTTCTCAATGGCAAATTCCTTGCGGGCTTCCTTGTACTGATCCCAGGGCACTTCATTGACCGAACGTCCGGCGCTTTGCCAGAAATGGCCATCAGCAGAATACTCAAACGCAACTGCTTTCGGAAGGAAAATCCAGCTATCCGTGCCATTAAGAAAATCGGCGCCAATTCTGGAAAATTCCTTGCTCTCACCCAGATCGATCTCCGCCACCATGTCACTCCCCTGCCAACCCAGCCATTCGCCATTGGAATAATCGGGCTCGGAGAGCCGGCCGTCCACGAGGACAATCTGGTTTTTGCCGGGATATTTGGGACTGGGCGGATGTATGTAACGGATGGAGAATACCGACTTCAACAGGTTCACTTCCCTCTCGAAGCTTTTTACCCCGCGGCCGTCTATGGCAATTGCCCTTATCCTGGCCGACTGATCGAGAATGAATGGTTGGGTGTAAACAGGTGAATCCGGATCCGGTTCGGATCCGTCGAGGGTATAATGGATAGCATGGGATGGCAGGTCACTGGTCATGGATATCTGAACGGAATCCAGAAAAGCACCGCTTCCGGGCTTGATGGATAATTCCGGGAGGCGCTTGTGAAGGCCTATGTAGCTCAATGAAGGTGAATTGCGCGATTGGAGGATCCTGAACCTGATTTTAGATGAGGTTACCGGCAGGAACCGGACCAGGCGGCAGGCCCCGACTGTGGTTGCACGGGTGATTTCCCGCCAGCGGTCATCCTGCCAGGTTTCAATGGAAAATTGTTCTATTCTTTGCCCAAACTCGATATTCTCACGGACCTGCAGGCAATCAAAGGTCCTTTCTTCCGGCAGTTCGAATTCAATCCACCCCATGGTTTCCCCACACTTTGCCATCCAGAACCTGTCCCTTCCGGGCAACAGAACATGTTCTGCTTTGGTACCCAATGCGGTACTGCTCGCCTTAACAATGGAGCCCCCGGCCAGGTTTTCCAGGAAAATGGCATCCCGGACCTCCCTGAATCCCTTCAGGGCAGCCGCATCATTTTCATGGATAAGGCCCCGTTTGTCGGGCGGAACATTCAGCAACAGCAGGGAATTTTGCCCGACCGAGGCAAACCAGATGTCGAGCAGTTTCTCAGGCGTTTTGACCCGCTGATCCTGCGCAGCATGATAAAACCATCCCGGCCTGATGGAAACGTCCACTTCCGAAGGGTACCAGATCAATGAATTTGCCTGGATCAGTTTGCTTCGGCTCCCAAGGTCCTGCTCCATCATATCTCCTGCAGGGATGAACACACCGTTGACCGGTTCCTGCTGTGACTTTTCTGCCGTTTCATCCGGGTTGGCCTGTGCATAAGGCACCACCGACCATTCCGTCGGACGGCCATAGCCGGATTCGGTTCCCACCCAGCGGACATCGGGCCCCATGACGGCGATCACGGCACCGGGCTGAAGCTTCCTGATCAGGGTATAATAACGGAGCCAGTCATATACCTGCCTCTTGCCGTTGGGGCCTTCCCCGCAGGCCCCGTCGAACCACACCTCATCCACCTGCCCGTAATGGGTTAGCAATTCGGTCAACTGGTTGACAAAATGGTCATTATACTGCTCTGTTCCGTATGATGGCTCATGCCGGTCCCAGGGTGACAGGTAAACACCGAACCTGAGCCCGCTTGCATGGCAGGCATCGGCAACCTCTCCGACAACATCCCCCTCGCCATTCCGCCAGGGAGAAGACTTGACCGAATGATCCGTATAAGCTGACGGCCACAGGCAGAAACCGTCATGATGCTTGGCTGTGACGATGATCATTTTCATCCCCGCATCCTGGGCGACACGTGCCCACTGTCCGGCATCAAATGCCGTTGGATTGAACCATTTGGGATCTTCAGAGCCCTGGCCCCACTCCCTGTCGGTAAAGGTGTTCATCCCGAAATGCACAAATGCGGTGAATTCCAGGTCCTGCCAGGCCAGTTGCCTTTCCGACGGTGCCAGCCGGGAGGCTCTCCTGATGATCTCTTCCGGATCATCTCCCGGGTTAATTCTGACATAATTGATCCGGGATCTTGACTCCCGGCAGGAGGAAACCAGAAGGGCCAGAAACAGGAGGGGGAATACATGTGTTTTCATAGCTGTATAAAGGAAAAAGGAAAAAGGGAAAAAACAATACCAGCAAAAAGTAAAAACCTGGTCACCAGTGGCCGGCTAACCGTAAAAGTAAAAAAATATTATGCTGACGAAAGTATCAGTGGAAGAGTGGCGGGTGAAAAAAAAGGAGCTCCGGGGAGCTCCTGTTCAATTTGTTTGCTTGGCTGGTATTTCAGTGCATCAGTTTTCCTCGATGTCTTTAAGGTGTTCGAGGCCTGCACCTTCAATGTTGATGGAGGAGGAGAGCTTGGCGAGATCCTTGGTTTGCATCCTGCCTGAGATATAGACCAGCGCGGTATCATCACCTCCAACCAGGATAATCAGTTCCTCAACAATATCGCCGTCCTTCTTCGCAAGCATGATGACATCCTCATCTTTGCTCTTGGCCGTCAGGAGTTCCTCATAATCTCCCTTGTCCAATGCGGAAAGTACTTCATCGTACAGGTTGACATCAACATCATCCTCGGCTGCCAGGATCTTGATCGAGTTGATCCGGCCCAGGAAAGCCTCTGCTTCCGGATCGTCAAGATCCATGTCGGAGGCCATCTTCAGCAGCCCTTTGCTGATGGTAACGACCGTGAAGCCTTCATAATCGGCATATTTCTTAAACACTTTCTCAATAGCGGAATTCTGAGCGATTGCCAGGGCAGGCAGGAGAATGATCAATGCGAGAGTAATCAGTTTTTTCATGGTTTTCATTTGTTTGATTTGACCTGCATTCATTGTTATTTGAAATGCAGACGAATGGAAGACGAATACGTTACAAGAAAAAAGACTAAAGAATGAAGATTGTAGATTTTAAGATTAAAATGATATTCTCTGGTCTCTAGTCTCAGGTCTCTAGCCTCCGGTCTCTGGTCTTAGGTCTCTGGTCTTAGGTCTCTAGCCTCCGGTCTCTGGTCTTAGGTCTCTGGTCTTAGGTCTTCCTTCTCTGGTCTTTCATCTTTATAGTATGTCCGCAGCCTCTCAAGCTCCCTTCTCATTTTAAGCACAACCCTTGAGTAAGACGGGTCATCGATCACGTTTTTCATTTCAGTCGGATCTTTTTTCAGGTCATAGAGTTCCCATTCATCCAGATCCCCGTAAAAACGGATCAGCTTGTAACGGCAGGTTCTGACGCCATAATGAGGCCTGACGGCATGGGCATCAGGATATTCATAGTAATGGTAATAAAGTGATTTCTTTTTCTCCGGGCCCAGCAAGGAAATGCCTTGCAGGCTATCGGGAACCGGTAGCCCAGCCAGTTCGAGGAATGTGGGAGCAAAATCGAGATTCTGAACCAGCGCGCGGGACACC
This sequence comes from uncultured Porphyromonadaceae bacterium, assembly GCA_964547475.1. GTDB lineage: Bacteria > Bacteroidota > Bacteroidia > Bacteroidales > UBA12481 > UBA12481. The sequence goes on along the minus strand of CAZJNQ010000081.1, from coordinate 5,710 downwards.
TTCCCGGGTTTGATCACGCCCGGCAGGCGCATCAGGAGCGGGGTACGGAAACTTTCCTCATACATGAACCTCTTGTCGAACCAGCCATGCTCACCGAGGTAAAAACCCTGATCGGAAGTGTACACGACCAATGTATTCTTTTCGAGGCGATGCTCCTTCAGGTAATCCAGGAGTCGGCCAACCTGATCGTCAACGCTTTGGATGACAGCGAGGTAATCCTCGAGATAACGCTGCAATTTCCACCTTGCCAGATCGTCGCCGGTAAGACGGGCAGCATAGAATTCATCACTGAGGGGCTTGTAATACTTTTCCCAGGCCTTCTGCTGTTGCGGATCCATTCGCCTGATCTCAGAATCCCAATAGCGGTCGGGCCCCTTCAGCGAATCGCCCGGCCGGGGATAGATTTTCAGGTCGTAATGAAGGGTCATGTCCCTGATCACTGACATTTCCTGTTCCCTGGCTGCGGTACCCCGGGTGTTGTAATCATCGAAATAATTGTCGGGGACCGGAAAGACTGTATTTTCAAACTTCCCAAAATATTTGGGTTCGGGGCACCAGTGACGGTGAGGCGCCTTGTTATGGACCATCAGGAAAAACGGCTTGCCCGGATCACGCTTTTCCAGCCATTCAATGGCCTGGTCCCCGATGATCGCGGTGGTATATCCCTCGTAATGGTGGATTCCTGTGGAATCTTTCATATCGGGGTTGTAATAGGGCCCCTGGTCAATGAGTATCCTCCAGAAATCAAAACCGGTCGGATCGGTCTTCAGATGCCATTTTCCAATGACTGCAGACTGGTAACCTGCCGGTTTAAGCATTTTGGGGAGTGTCATCTGGGATCCGTCGAACCGGTCGCTGTTATCCCGGAGCCCGTTCAGGTGGCTGAACTTGCCGGTCAGGATCACCGCGCGGCTGGGCGCGCTGATTGAATTAGTGCAAAAAGCCCGGTCGAACCGCATACCGGCCGCACCGATCCTGTCAATGTTGGGTGTCTGGTTGAGCCCATGGCCGTAAGCTGATATAGCCTGATAGGCATGGTCATCCGACATGATAAAGAGAATATTGGGATGTTCAGGCCTCTCCTCCCGGCATCCGGTCAGAGCTGCCGCCATCAGGCCCAGCCCGATGGAGGCGCACCACTTGATTACGGTGGAATTAGCCCTAGCGTCCGTCGTATTCTTCTGAAGATAAGGTATAGCAGCAGCTATCTGATCGGGAAAGTCTTTTGCCATGCTCCGGACTGTCATTTTGAACTGTCGAGTATCAGCTTCACCACATCGTAGCTAACCGCGTCGTAAATCTCTTCGATCTTGCTGGTGTACTCTGAATTGTGGCTCATGATCGCATCTTTGACCATAAAAGCCTTGTAATCATTGTTTTGAGCGCCAATCCAGGTGGCCAGTACACACCCGACAGCACTTAATCCGCAGAGGAACAGGGTATTGCTTCCCTGCTCCCTGATCACTTTATCGAGGTCGGTTTTATTGAAGCCATCGGGATACATTTTAAGTACCTTGGGATCATCGGGCCTGATCCTGACCGATGCAGGGAATTCAAACGGTTCGGTATCCGGTATGACCCCATACTGATCACTGTGATGATAGATCCGGATAACCGGATAGCCATGACTACGGAAAAGATCGATCAAGGCGTTGATGTAACCCAAGCCCTGCTCTTTTTCCTGAACCGGGATCATGCCCAGGAAGGCGTTCTGAATGTCAATGACCAACAGAGCCGGCTTGAGAGGAGTTCCATCTTGCTTTTTCTGATCCTGGGAAAAGGATTGGCCTGAGAAGATGGCTGACAGGACGATGAGAAAACAAAAGATTTTTTTCATAACTGATCACTGATATTAATGTTATCTATCATTAGTTAAAATTCCGTCTTCCGGAGACAGCTCTTTGAGGAAGGCTTTCAGGACTTCAGCTTTCCTTTTTAGGTCACCGGTTTTGATTTTTTTCGATAGGATTTCCCGGGTTGCCCGATCAACCGCATTTTGTAAGGCTTCCGGGTCAAGCTGGCCTGCTTTTCTGCAGAACAGGCTTCGTGACCGCCCGTCGTTGAAGTTTTTTAACATCGTTTCGAGCAACCTGATCCTCCTGTTTTGCAGTTCAATGAATCGCTCAATTCCATTCTCCCGGATGAAAAACAGGTTCTGCAACACTTTTTTATAGGACGGATAAGAGGAAGATTCTTTCCCCTGATGATATTCCTCTTCCTTCCGGAATTTCGAACAAGGAAAATCCGGACATTCACCGCACGCTTCCAGAATCCTTTTCTTCACGCAGCAGGTAATAAAGGAACAGGACGGGTGCTTGTCCTTAAAATCCGGGCCATCGCATCCCGGGCATCTTGACGGTCCGTCGGTGTAATACCTTGGGCACAAACCGCAATCCAGACCGCATACACCTATTGTCGGGTACTTTTTCATCGTTCCTGTTATGTTTTTCTGGCAATCTGGGTAACACGCTTTATGAAATCGGTTTTTTTGTTTGTATAGCCTTCCCTGTCGTTCCGGTTTTCTTCTGCAAGTTGCACTTTTAATTCACCGTATTCCCTGGCAGCGGCCGGATTCGCCCTTAAGTAGTCCCGGAAATACAGCTCATCCCAATCCCCGGAATAACGGACATGCACATGATAGGCCTGGCCCTGAAATCCTTTCCGGGTATACCCTTTTACAAACATCATATGGGGAGCAGGATTTTCGGGTTTTGCGATAAAATGATAGTCAAGTTTTGTGAGTGAGTCTATTATCAAATCGTCATCTGAATCGCCTGGCACCTCGAGCAATATGTCAATGGTAGGCTTGGCCTTCAGATTGGGAACGGCAGTGCTGCCGATGTGTTCGATCCTCACTATGTTTGTTGCTCCCAGGGCATTCCTGATACGGGATTCTTCATGATGGAATAGCCTGGGCCACTCAGGATCAGGTTCCGATAGGATGACCGGGAATAGCTTGCCAAATTCCGCTTCGGTCAGATCATCAAGCCGTTTGACAATCATCATTTTGTGCCGGTGATCTTGCTTCGTCTTTTCGTAATAATCGTGTCTCTTAATACAATGATACTCCGGCCAGACCAATTTCCGCGGCCACTGTTTTCATCCCGGCAATGGTTTCCTGGATGATAAAATCCAGGTCCTTACCCATCATGGCAGCTCCCTTTTCAATCACTTCCCGGTTAGCGCCGGCCGCGAAATTTTTCAGATTCCATTTCTTCCTGACTGATCTGACCTCCAGGTCAAAAATGGATTTTGAAGGCCTTACCAATACCGCTGCGGTAACCAGTCCTGTCAGTTCATCGATGGTAAACAGGACTTTTTCCATGATTTGCACCGGTTCCGTATCGGAGCAAATGCCCCAGCCATGACTCACAACCGAGCGGATCAAGTCTTCAGGCCAGTTTTCCTCTTCGAGGATTTTACGGGTCATTGAACAATGTTGTTCCGGATACCGCTCGTAATCCAGGTCGTGTACCAGTCCTATAATTCCCCACTTTTCCTCGTCTTCGTGGAATAATGACGCAAAATGTCTCATTACGGCTTCTACCGAAAGTGCATGTTTGATAAGGCTTTCGCCCTGATTATATCGCATTAGCAGCGACAAGGCATCCTTTCGTGCAGGTATCATGATCGTTTATTTATATTGATGACAATATAACAGTAAATACCAACACTCATTTACCAGATTATTTTTCCCGTAACATTGGAACAAACAAGACGGGCAATGTTTCCGTTATGAGTATCTTACCGTTTCTTTTTTCCAGAAGATACAGAATCTGGTTAGAACGTTCACCGACCGGGATAATCATTTTTCCTCCTTCGGCAAGCTGGTCCACCAACGGTTGAGGAATATCTGTCGGTGCGCAGGTTACTATTATGGCATCATATGGGGCATATTCCTGCCAGCCCTGATACCCGTCACCGATTTTGGCTTTTATATTCTTATAGCCTTCTTCAATAAATGCTTTTTTTGCTTTTTCTCCCAAAGCTTCTATGATCTCAATGGTAAATACATTTTTGTAAAGCAGCGAAAGAATGGCAGCCTGATAACCCGAACCCGTGCCAATCTCCAACACATCCTGGGTACTGTCGGGATTCAGGATTTCCGTCATGTAAGCTACAATGTATGGTTGCGATATGGTTTGATTGTATCCTATCGGCAATGGCCTGTCATCATATGAGAAATTCTTATATTCTTCCGGGACAAATTTGTGGCGGGGGACATCCATTAAAGCACTTAACACCTGACCGTTGCGGATACCCCTGGCTTTTATCTGCTGCTCCACCATGGTTTTTCTCTGCCGGGAATATTTGTCTTCATTTGAATCCTGGCTGTTGGAACAATTCGATGTTACAACGACAAGTGCCAGACAGGACAGTACAAACTTGCAGGTACCTTTCATTTTTCAACCATTCCCTTAATGTTTTGCCCTTCTTCTTTCATGTGAATTCTTAAAGCATCCATTTTCTTTTTAAATACCACTTTCAAAAGACCTCCCGCTCTAAAATCCAATTGAGCAATGAATTCAGTTCCGTAGATCATCGGAATCATTTTAAAACATCCGCCATAACATAGTATTGAAAAGGGAAAAAGCATCCGGTAGTTTAAAAAACTATCCCTTTTGGAATCAATTATTTTAAATCCAAGTTTATGTTTTGCACCATGGATATTTTCTTCCGCAACAAGTATTGAACCGGGTAAAAAATCCTTTCCCTTTTTCCAATAGCATGAGACATGATCCTTATGCCATGATTTATAGTTTTCTGTCCCTTGAAAAAAGAAAACCAACCTGTCCCAAATCTTGTCGGGAGTGCTACATATCGTTATTTTATCAACAATTTCAGTCATTTTGCTATAGGTAAATCCTTACTCCCATCCGTCCACTGACCCCGCTTCCAAGCCAGGCGCTGGTTACCATGTAACGATTTGACTTGTCGCCATGTATGCTTTTAAATCCTCCGCCGGCCTCAAAAAAAATCGAGGTTTTTGAACCTGGAAAAACCTCAAGACCAAAATAGCCGGTCAATAGATAGGTCAGGTTTTTACCAATCAGGTTACCGCAGTTATAGATAAGGTTATCCCAGGGTGTAAATGAATAGCCCAGAAACAGATCGAAAGCACCATAGGGCCTCAGGAAGCCGAGCATCAGCGGAGAACAACCCCCGACAGCTATCGAGCCGCCAATCACGGTCGGGTGAAAGGAAACGGTGCTGTCACTGGGATCAATAAAAGTAGCATAGGTAAGACTGCTCATATAGCGGGCGTTGAAATTCATAAACATGCTGTTCTTCTTTAAAGGCACGCGCAGACCCGTTTCAAACACGGAGAAAATACCCTGGATTCCGGTTTCTAGGACCAACGCAGGCCGTCCACCGAGGTCCATTTTCTGGTCTGTTACCTGTGTGTTGCCAGGATCTCCCGATTGAGCAGTCGCAAAATTTACTGTCCCAAATAATACGAGAAAGGACAGCATAATAGGTAGTTTGAACCAATTCCCGGTTTTCTTTGAATTTTCATTGACAAAACCTCTAAACCGGAATTCAACTGGTCCGGTGTTTCCAAAAAGTGACTTTTTTTTTATATTGCTTTTCATGGTCTATGGTTTTTTTGCAACAATAAATACAGCGGGTAATCCATGAGAAACCTTTTCTGCCTCAACTATTTGAAAATTTTGATCTGTAATCAATTTTTCGACATCTGCAGGCATGA
>CAZJNQ010000080.1:9828-12366 GCA_964547475.1 uncultured Porphyromonadaceae bacterium | reverse complement strand
ATTCGCGAGGCGAAGCCGAGTCATTCGCCGACCGAAGGGAGGCTATTCATGAGCAATAGCGAATCATTTGCCGAGCGTTAGCGAGCTATTTTCGTACCTTTGATCGATGAAATTCCTAAGGCCAACAACATTTGCCAGTCTGGTGTTGCTGTGTTTCGCCTGCCAGCCGGTTGACCCGCTCAAGGATATCACCATCAGCATCGACCTGAATATTTTTAAAACCTATGTCTCTTTCCGTTTTGCCGATGCACAGACAGGTGAGCTGATTGGCAGAACTGATAATCAGCCTGTTTTCCTTACCGTTGCGGGGCCGGATGCACAGGCGGTTGTGCTCCAGACCGGTGAACGGCCCGATGAATTCGTCTCCGTTTCCGGGATGATCAGCGTAGCCCTGGACCCGTATGATCCCTACGATATTGGTTCCGATAATCCGGTCAGCTTCTCGTTTGAGGCCTCCTCAGCCGGATATCAGACAACCCGGTCTTCCCTGATCCTGACCGAAACCGGCACGCACACCTGCCTGGTAGCAATGAGGCCGATTGGCCAGGCCGGCTCCGGGATGCAATCCTACACTGTCTTGCCGGGTGAGGTCAGGGAAGGCATATTACCCGGGGGATTTCTGCTGATTGCACCCGACAATGCGTTCGAACTGGAATTCCCCGACAGCCTCGACATGCTCACCGAACAGGGAACCCCGGCTGACGGAAACCTTTCAGTCAGGGCCACGACCTATTCCGGATTGCAACATGCCGGCATCGGGGCAACCGGAGTGATGCAATTCCAGGGAGACGACGGGGTCAAAACCGGATCCTTTGAGCCGGTCAGCATCCTTTCCGTAGAACTTGAAACCGATAACGGGACGCGCGTAACCCGCCTGCAAGATGAACCCGTGACCTGGCGTTTCCACGCTCCGGCCGGTCAACCGGCAGAGGATTCCATTCCCGTTTGGGTTTTCAATCCCGATATCCGGGTATGGGAACCAGCAGGTCACGCTACGCTTACTGTGTCCGATACTTCCAGGATCTACTCCATCGGGTTGAATCATTTCAGCCTTTTTGCATCTGGCAATTTCACACAGACCCGTGTAGTGACCGGCATGTTCTCCTTCAGTTTTGAAAAGCCTTTCGTTTCGCCGGTATTCAACGCTATCCTCACCGTAACCGAACCGTCCACAGCCATTGCACTTCAGATCCTCTCCATCACGGTCCGCGAGGACCAACCCGTTCCGGTCGAGCTGAATGTTCCTGTTGACAGGGACGTTGATCTCACCGTCAGTGCCTCTGGCGATTATGAATTTTCCAGCAGCCCCTCAACGTTCCGTGTCGGATCCGGGCAGGAACACTTCACGCAATCACTCTCCCTCAGGCCGCTTAAATGCCGGTTCTCGGGAACGATCCATGGAGCGGACATAGCGGGTGACATGCAGTTTCCCACTCCGGCTTTTGTCCTGATCACCAATGATTCCGACGGATCAGCCTATCATTCCGTTCCCGTTTCGGTTACTCAATCGGGATTTGAAACTCCCTTCTCCCTGATGGTCTATGAAAATCAACCGGTAAGACTCCGGATCATCCCGGCCGACCTGATGTATGATTTCCTTACTGATCCGGAATCCATCCGGATCGACAGTCCCTGTCAGGAAAACGGCTCCTGGAATTTCAACCTGACATCCAATGTTTGCTCAGTCATCAGCACATTAAACATCACCCTGGAGGAAACGAGCCTGACGGAACCGATTCCTGTCATACTCCGTATCAGTCGGTTATCCGATGGCCGCCAGATCCTGGTTAAACCGGTGAGCCTTTACCCGGGCACCACAGCTGTGCCGTTGACCCTGCCGGTCCCGAAAAACACCCCGCTGGAGCTAACCCTCCTGCCCGCCTATGACGACCGGCCCATCTCGGTTTTACCGGCCAGTCTGATCTGGGAGGCCCCGTGCATCACAGGTCTCAACAGCGGGTTCACGGTCATGCCAGGCTATGTTTTTCTGGAGACGACGCTTGATTTCACGTTCGATCCGGCATTGACCCTCAGCGAGATCCCGATCAGCCTGCAGGTTTACCGGGCTGCCGGCGAGCAAAGACTCTTTACCCGGGAAATCACCGTTACTCGAAGCCAGCATCAGTTCATCATGAGCCGTTACGTACCCAACGAACCACTGATCCTGAAAATCACCCGCGCCAATCCGGATATCCGTTTCAATCCCGTCCCCTTTAAGGTCGACATCCCCGATCCTTCCTCTCCACTTTTTCCTTTTTCCTTTTTACTTAAACCCACCGAACTCGTACCTGTCCACTTTCTTGTTAAAGTGGTATGTCCCGGAGGTGAGGTCCTGCCTACCGTTCAGGGCTATTACCGGATCCCGGGCCAGGATTGGCACGAAATGAACATTGTCAGTGGCAACCTCACGCTGACGGTCGAGATGGGACTCACGTATGAAGTCGGGATGATTCTCGGCGGAGTGATGATTGATTCCGTTTTCACCGTCACGCAGGTGGAAAATAACTTGACCTTCCCGCTGGAGGCGGCGGACTGCGA
>CAZJNQ010000080.1:7427-9728 GCA_964547475.1 uncultured Porphyromonadaceae bacterium | reverse complement strand
GTATTCAGTCGGGCACCCGGAACAGGATTGAAACCGGCGGGACGTGGCCAGAGAAGGACCATGTAGAGGTGCTCCTCCAGCCAGGAGAGTACCGTTTCATCGAGGCATGATTCGATCTTTTTGGGCCAGTAGCCCGTATCATAATAATGACGGCATAAACCAGGCATGCAAATGCCCAGCGAATCCTGCGCACCGGAAATCTCCGTACGGCCAGGTTCGTTCTCATACCGGAAAAGTATCTGTGCCAGTTTTTCCGGTTTTTCGGCCGGCAACTGGTATGGCCATATTTTGCGGGCTGCATTACGGGTGCTGGTTGACATGCCGCAGCGTTCGTTGAATTCGATGATGGGCTCCAGCGAAATTGTAATGGCCCATCCCGGACCGAATTTATTCACATAAGGCTGATCGATCCAAGTCCCGGCAAGATCGAGCCGGTAAGGTAGCAGGCATGAATCGGAGGTCCGCAGTTCTGTGGTGGATCGTGGAGGCAGTCCGGCTTCCGGAGTTCGCTCCATGACAATATACTCTATACCCAGCTCCTTGCACAGATCGGCCTTGGCCGGTGAATTACCGTCCTCATTAACGAGAAAAATATCAGGTTTAAACTGCCGTACATCCTCCTCAAAATCCATGATCCCGGAACCCTGGTTGATCCAGGCTCCCGTCACATACCGGACTGATTTCACCATGTATAACCTCTCCTCCTGACTGTTTACGGTGTCACGGCCTTTTAACTCCCTGATCGTTTTATCCGAACCGATCCCGACATAAACATCACCCAGCCGGCTGGCTTCTTTGAAGAAAGCCACGTGGCCACTATGTAACAGATCAAAACAACCGGAAACGAAAACGCGCTTGTTCATGGTTGAAGAGGTTGAGATGTGATGATGTGATGATGTGATGATGTGGAATGTGGAAATGTGATAAAGTGATAAAATCTTTAGTCTCTGGTCTTTAGTCTCTGGTCTTTAGTCTCTGGTCTTTGGTCTTTGGTCTCTGGTCTTTGGTCTCTGGTCTTTGGTCTCTGGTCTTTGGTCTCTGGTCTTTTTTTAAGTACCAGTCATATAGCCTGCCCACTCCTTCTTCGATGTCAATCTTATGCTGCCACCCGAGCGAATGTAACTTGCTGACATCAGTAGTTTTACGCATAGTTCCATCAGGTTTGGAAGGATTGAATACAATTTCTCCTTTAAAGCCAACAATTGTTTTTATCAGATAAGCCAGGTCCCGGATGCTGATCTCCTTGCCGGTTCCGATATTGACATAACCAATATCCGAAATCTGTCGTCCCTCATCTTTCTCTATCAGAAACACACAGGCATCGGCCATATCCTCACTCCACATGAATTCGCGGAGCGGCGTTCCCGTACCCCATAACTCAACCGTGACGCGTGATGCGTGATGCGTGATGCCATATTTCGCCAATACCTCGTCCACCCTATCCTGGTCTCTCGGTCGCGATAAATCGGGATTTCCTCTTCGCTCCAATCTCCGGTCTCTGGTCTCTGGCCTCTTGGTCTCGAAGTCTCTCTCCATCCCCTCCCAGTCCCCCTCTTCGAGCAGCTTCCCCAAATGTATCTTCCGTAAGACCGCAGGCAGTACATGTGACTTCTCTAGGTCGAAATTGTCGTTCGGCCCATAAAGGTTTGTAGGCATTACGCTGACGAAATGCGTGCCATATTGAAGGTTGTAATTTTCACAGAGTTTAATGCCGGCGATTTTGGCTATGGCATAGGGCTCATTGGTAGGTTCCAGGGGTCCGGTGAGCAGGTACTCCTCTTTCATTGGCTGCGGGCACTCTTTCGGGTAAATACACGTTGAGCCAAGAAAGAGCAGCTTCTTAACTCTATGAATATAAGCCTGATGAATGACGTTGTTCTGGACCATCAGGTTTTCATAGATGAATTCACCCCGATAGGTATTATTGGCCATGATCCCACCTACTTTCGCCGCCGCCAGGATCACGTATTCAGGCTTTTCAGCCGCAAAAAAAGCCTCCACAGCAGCCTGGTTCCGCAAATCCAGTTCGGAAAAATCTTTCCCTATCAGGTTTTTATACCCTTTTGATTCCAGATTTCTCCAGATGGCTGATCCCACCAATCCGTTGTGACCGGCAACATAGATTTTTGCAGATTTTTCCATAATCTTTTTATGTACTTTTTGCTTGATCAAAAAGTACCAAAAAATCAAGGCAGAACAAAGCTTCTCCCCACAAATCCATCACACCCCCGCTGTTCTGCCTGGCCGACACACTATTAACACTCTTCCACTTTTCCACTCTTCCACTTTTCCACTCTTTCA
>CAZJNQ010000080.1:6136-7327 GCA_964547475.1 uncultured Porphyromonadaceae bacterium | reverse complement strand
CACTTTTCCACTCTTTCATCGGGGCTACTCAAAATAATTCAGCGTCTTAAATCCCCCATCTTTCAAATAGGCGTCGCGCTTGAAGAGGTGGATATCCGAAGCGACCATCTCGGCTATCAGCTCTTTCAGGGAGTATTCAGGCACCCAGCCGAGTTTTTCTTTGGCCTTGGCGGCATCGCCAATCAGAAGATCTACCTCGCAGGGGCGGATATATTTGGGATCTACGCATACCAGTGACTGGTGACTGGTGACTAGTGACTGGATTTTTGAGAGGTATTGGGCTCCCACTTTGTCAATAAAAACTCCTTCATCAATGTCTTCTATCTCCCCTTTTTCCTTTAAACCTTTTCCTTTAAACTTGATCAAGATGCCTGCCTCGGCGAAAGCCATGATCACCAGGTCCCTGATAGAGGTGGTTACACCGGTTGCGATTACATAATCATCGGGTTTATCCTGTTGAAGCATAAGCCACATCGCACGGATGAAATCCTTGGCATGGCCCCAGTCGCGTTGGGCATTCAGGTTCCCCAGCCAGAGGGTATCCTGCAGTCCGAGAGCAATGCGAGCGACCGCACGCGTTACCTTCCTGGTCAGGAAAGTTTCACCGCGGATAGGCGATTCATGATTGAACAGAATGCCATTGGAAGCGTGCATCCCGTAAGCCTCCCGGTAATTCTTGATTATCCAGAAACCATACAGCTTGGCCACTCCATAAGGGGATCGGGGATAAAAGGGTGTCTTTTCCGTCTGGGGAACTTCCTGCACTAATCCGTATAATTCCGATGTTGAAGCCTGGTAAATGCGTACTTTATGCGTCAGACCCAGTAAGCGTACAGCTTCCAAAATCCTGAGGGTTCCCGTTCCATCGGCATCGGCCGTATATTCCGGACTCTCAAAACTGACTTTGACATGACTCATTGCACCCAGGTTGTAGATCTCATCGGGCTGAACCTCCTGGATAATCCGTGTCAGGTTCATACTGTCAGTAAGATCCCCGTAGTGCAACACAAACCGCTGGTTCTCAATATGCGGATCCTCATAGATATGGTCAATCCGTTCAGTATTGAACATCGATGCACGCCGCTTGATGCCGTGAACTGTATATCCCTTCTTAAGCAGGAACTCGCTCAGGTAAGCTCCGTCCTGGCCTGTGACTCCGGTGATGAGAGCGATTTTTGACATGGCTGAGAT
>CAZJNQ010000080.1:1973-6036 GCA_964547475.1 uncultured Porphyromonadaceae bacterium | reverse complement strand
GCGTTCTTGATCACACCGAGTGATTCGTAGGTATCCAGGTCAACCTCTTCGCCTTCCGTGTAAAACTCTTCGTAGGCTTTTTCGCCGGAGGTGTCTGAGGTGAAGAAATAAACGGGATATTTTGAGTGACGAGTGACGAGTGACGAGTGACCTTGAAGAGAGTGACGAGTGACGAGTGACGAGTGACGAGTGAAAAAGGCACGGGCTTCTTCTTCGGTTTTACAGATTACGGGTTCGTAGCCTTGTTCGCGGAGGAAGGCGATGGCGATATCGGAAAAGGTCATCATGGTTTCTTCGGCCAGTTTGGGGAAGAAGATATCTCCGGATGTACCGAGGATGCAGGCGAGAAGGCAGATCTCTCCTGATTCTTCAGGCGAGACAAAGAACCGTTTCACATCGGAAGGGGCTGATAAAGGCTGCTGCTTCATCATCCGGTGCACAAACCCGTCGGGCAGGCTGCCCTGAGAGAAGGCTACATTGGCAAAACGTGCCGTAGTGATCGGAAATTCACGTGAATAGGCCATGATCACCTCTTCCATGATCTTCTTGCTGGCGCCCATGATGTTTACCGGATTGGCGGCCTTGTCCGTCGACACGCAGAAGAAGTGTTGAGGTGTGGAAATGTGGAAATGTGGAAATGTGGAAGTGTGGAAAAGTGATAACAATTTTTCGGCCCTGATTACATTGTTTTCCAGCAGTGCGGTTATTGAATATTCGTCTTTTTCGGAGCGGACGTGTTTGTGGGCGGCAAAGTTGGCGACTATATCGAAGGGGCCCTCACCACGGTAGATCTTTTCAAAGACCGGCTCGCCAAAGTTGACGGGATAGGTTTTATAAATATCGGGAACCTTGAGTTTAAAGGTACTCCGTAAATCACGGGTCAGCTCGGTAAGGCCATTTTCGCTGATATCCGCCACGATCAGCTTGGCCGGCTCATAGCGTAGCAAAGCCTTGATATAGGATGCCCCGATCGTTCCGGCCCCGCCGATGACCAGGACCGACTTGCCCAGGATCTCCCGGACAAGGACGTCCCTGTTGCGCTCCAGGTCGCGGGCGAACAGACTCTCGGCCCGGTGCGTAATGTGATTGGTTATGAAAGTGTTGAGGTTGAGCATGGAGTTGGAGATGGAGATGTGATGATGTGGAATGTGGAAATGTGATAATGTGATAAAGTGAAAAGGTGATAAAGTGAAAAGGTTGATATGGTTCAAAGTTACAAAAAGTCTTCTTCTGCTATAATTGTAATCTTTAGCGTAAATTTTGGAATATAATTCCTATATTTGTGCCATTATTTGTATTTGTAAGATGAAAAACAGGGTACAAAAACAGGACATCCAACAAAGGAACCGGGGACCTTTCGGAAGAATCCTGGTATTAACCGGCGCCCGGCAAACCGGTAAAACCACTTTAGCGCGGAAGTGCTTTCCGGATTACTCCTACATCTCCATTGAAGATCCGATTCTGAGATCTGGATATATAAACCTGACTGCAACTCAATGGAATCATCTTTATCCACAAGCTATTATGGATGAAATTCAGAAAGCCCCGAGCCTCTTTGAAAGCATCCAATCGGTGTATGATCAGTATCCGGGAACCCGCTATCTTTTACTGGGATCCAGTCAGCTTTTGTTGCTGGATAAAGTCCGGGAAAGTCTGGCCGGACGTTGCCAAATCATAGAAATGTTTCCGTTAACTCTTCCGGAACAAATTACTCAGTCATGGGATGAGGAGGTGAAGCCTTCCCTGTTTCAGGAATGGGCTGCCGGGAAAAATGACTTAGCGTATCTGTTACCCTCTTTCGAATTGGATCCTGATTATGCCCGAAAACAGCAGGCTTTCGATTTCTACCTGAAATTTGGAGGTTATCCGGCAGTCACCCATCCCGATCTCGATGACACGGGACGGCGTGATTGGTTAACCAATTATGTCCGAACGTATCTTGAGAGAGATATTCGTGACCTGGCCGATTTCAGGAACCTCGATTCTTTTGTGATGCTGCAGAAACTAACTGCTCTTCAGACAGGTCAGTTGATCAATTTTTCTGAGTTGGGAAAAGAAGCTGGTATTACATCAAAAACCGCTCAGCGATTCATCCATTATCTGGATATCAGTTATCAGACTTTACTTCTGCCCCCCTGGAGCCGGAATGAAAAGAAACGGCTAATGAAAACCCCTAAAATCCATTATCTTGATCCCGGGGTATTGAAGGCGATCCTGCAAAAAAGCGGTGACTGCACCGGACATGAATTTGAAAGCTTTATCGTCTCGGAACTATACCGTCAACTGCACCTTACCGGTCAATCCGTTGACTTCTACCACCTTCGTTCCCACGATGGCCGGGAAATCGATCTGCTGCTCGAATTCGCAAACCACTATGCTGCCTTTGAGATCAAAATGAGCAAGAATATTACCAAAACCGATACACGGAATTTCAGGGACCTGGAAACCATTCTTGATAAGCCCGTGAAACAATGTATCATACTGTCGAACGATCCGCAAGTCAAGGACTTTAGCCATAAAACCCTTGCCATTCCGGCAGCTATGCTTTTAACCTAAATCACTACTTTCGCCTTTTTCATTACCTTTGGCGCAAATTATTTCTTTGATGAAGCTGAGGTCCCTGATCATCCTGTTATCATTCTGCGTACTGCCGGTTGCCACTGTTCAAGCCCAGATTAAAACCAGCTTTTTCCAGGATATCGAGGTTTTTGGGGGAATAGGATCCTCTCACTACTTTGGCGATATCGGCGGAAAGCAAACCTCCTGGCATGAAAAAAACAAATTGCTCGCTGTGTTTGATAATCTTGATATCGACTGGGAACAGACCAGGGTTATGCTGACAGCGGGCGCCCGCTTTACCCGCTGGAGGAATTTCGCGCTTTCGGTTCAGCTTTCACCTGTCTTTCTGAGTGGCCACGATTATAATTCCGATTATCAGTACCGGGATTTGGTTTTTAACACTACCGTTATTGAACTTAGCACCCAGGGTGAATACTATTTTGCCAACCGGCTGACTGGAGTAGCGCCTTATGGGCTGTTTGGAGTCGGCGTCTTTTATTCTTTCGGCTCTGGGAACTTCGACCTTGATGAAAATAATATCCCTTTCAAAACCATCCCATACAGACCCTTCCATTCGCCCGGCGTATTGGCTATTGTCGGACTGGGGCTCCGGCTTCCCGCGATGAATAAAATGACACACTCATTCGATCTGAGTTATCACTTTACTTCCACCGACAACCTGGATGGGCTCAAAACCAAGCATAATATTAACGACTTGTTTGTCACCTTTTCCTATAAAATCAACATCGAGTCGTTTTCCCTCTGGACCTACGATCATAAAGGTCTGGTCAAATAATGACAATGATACTGATGAGAACAAGAATGACGGTCCTGATGACCATCCTCCTTTTAGCACCGGTAAGTTACAGCCAGGCGCAGATCAAGCGTAATTATTCCAAGACCATGGAAGTGTATGCCGGCATCGGGCCGACTCTCTATTTTGGTGAAATCGGGGGCAGGGATTACGATGTTCGTGGAATTCAGGCTATTTTCGACAATCTTGATATTGATCTCTGGCAAATGCGAGCATCTGCCGCAGCCGGACTAAGGTACAGTTGGCACCAACGATTTGCAGCCGCCATCGAACTGACCCCAATGATCATTTCTGGCAACGATCTCCGGTCAAACAAGGCCGACTCCCTGCGTCACTTTACCACCTATCTTACTGAGTTAAGCGCTCACGGGGAGGTGTACTTTTCCGACCGCCTTATCACCTACGCCCCCTATTTGCTGGTTGGGATCGGCGGGATGGTCTTCAACGGTAAACGGGAAGACGGCAGATGGAAGGATGGGATCTGTGCATCGTATATTATCGGCTTCGGACAGCGGATTCCCGTTGAACAAAAGGGCGCCCATACCATCGAACTGGCCTATCACTTTACCGGAGGGAAAAGCGCCGACAATATCGACGGCCATCCAAATGGCGGTAATAATGACCTGATATTCACCGCCACTTACAAGTACAGCATCAAACTCTCCGGAAAACCGGCCCGGTAACCATCCC
>CAZJNQ010000080.1:0-1873 GCA_964547475.1 uncultured Porphyromonadaceae bacterium | reverse complement strand
GCCACTTACAAGTACAGCATCAAACTCTCCGGAAAACCGGCCCGGTAACCATCCCGGCTCATCACCTCTTAACATCATCACATTATCACATTTCCACATTCCACATCCGCAATCCTTCTATTGTTTCTTCCACCCCCCCTTTCTATCTTTACGCCGATATAAGAACCTTCATTAACCAACACTTTAATGCTTTCCAACATGTCTGAGTCTTCAAAAACCAGATGGTCAGTTAATCCGGCAGGTGAGAAGTTTGTATTGCCGGAAGTTGAAGATTATCCTGTTGAATTACAACGTATTACAGACCTCGCTAAGCAAGCCCGGGCCAAAGGGCAAGAAATTGTCGTGGTCATGGGCGCCGGCTTTGTAGGTGCTGTGATGGCTGCCGTGGTAGCCGGTACCAAAGGTAAAAACGGGAAAAATACAAAGTTCGTGATTGTCTGCCAGCGTCCAAGCCCCCGCAGCTATTGGAAGATCCCGATGCTCAGCCGGGGTGAATCCCCGATCAAGGCCGAAGACCCGGAGGTGGATGAGCTGATCTCCCGCTGTGTGAAAAAAGAAAATACACTGGTAGCTTCCTTTAACAGCGATTGTCTGGCCCTGGCCGACTGTGTCGTTGTGGATGTCCAATGTGATTTTGCCAAGCGGAATCTGGGGCACATGGTTACCGGGGAAGCCGATATGGCCGCTCTCGAAGCCACAATCCGTACGATCGGTGAAAAGGTCCAACCACAATGCCTTACCCTGATAGAAACCACTGTTGCTCCGGGCACCACCGAATTCGTGGCCTGGCCGATCATGAAAAAAGCCTTTGCTGCACGCGGAATTTCCTCCGAACCTTTACTGGCCCACAGTTTTGAACGGGTTATGCCAGGAAAAGAGTATGTGGCCAGTATCCGCGATTTCTGGCGGGTATGCTCGGGTTGCAATACCGAGGCACGTGCACGGGTGGAGAAATTTCTGCGTGAAGTGCTGAATACGGAAAATTTCCCGCTGACCGTTATGGACCGGCCGATCGAATCAGAAACCACCAAGATCGTGGAAAACTCCTACCGGGCAACCATCCTGGCATTTCTGCACGAATGGAGCCTCTTCTCGGAGCGGAATGGTGTGGACCTTATCAAGGTTATAAAAGCTATCAAGATGCGTCCGACACACAGTAACATCATTTTCCCGGGACCGGGTATCGGCGGCTACTGTCTGCCCAAGGACGGTGGACTGGGATACTGGGCCTATCGCCATATCCTGGGTTTCGAGGATGGCGACAGCCTGTTTAAGATCACACCAACAGCCATCGACATCAACGATTCACGAGCCCTCCACGTGGCAGAACTGGTCCGTGATGCATTGAGGAATATGGGCCGCTATATTGCCGGAGCCGATGTGGTGCTCTGCGGTGCCAGCTACCGTCAGGATGTGGGCGACACCCGTTACAGCGGCAGTGAAATGGTGGTGCGAAAACTGGCCGAAATGGGTGCCGAGATACGGGTTCATGATCCGTATGTTGATCATTGGTACGAATTCGAATCCCAAGATTCCTACCCGGCGCCGGGACACTCCTGGTCGCGCTTCTTCCGCAACCAGGAAGGGCTTACCAATCTCAGGGTTGAAAAAGATTTGCCCGCCATACTGAAAGGCGCAGAAGCCCTCGTATTGGCGGTACCGCACAAAGATTACCTGAGCCTGAAACCGTCCGATATCGTCAAGTGGACTGGCAAACCGCTCGCTATCGTGGATTGCTTCGGCATTCTATCCGATGAAACCATCAAGGAATATTTCCGCCTCGGCTGCGAAGTGAAGGCGTTAGGCAGAGGACATGTAGCCAGGCTGAAGAAGGAAGTGCGGGGGGCATGATGTATGTCTATCCCCAGACTTC
>CAZJNQ010000079.1:0-12503 GCA_964547475.1 uncultured Porphyromonadaceae bacterium | reverse complement strand
ACCGCCGATTATCCGGTGAAGCCTGTGGCTTTCAACCAGGTAAAGTTGCATGATGCCTTCTGGGCTCCGCGTGTACAACTGAATGCAGAGCTGACCATTCCCTATGCTTTCAGGCAGAGTGAAGAAACAGGCAGGATCAAGAATTTCGATGTGGCAGGAGGGACTGTGGAGGGTTCTTTCTGTTCCATTTATCCGTTCGATGATTCCGATGTGTACAAGATCATTGAGGGAGCCTCCTATTCCCTCCAGACTGTACCCGATCCCAAGCTCGATGCCTATCTCGATGACCTGATCGCAAGGATCGCGAAGGCGCAGGAACCGGATGGCTACCTGTATACCAACCGGACCATCATGGGTGACAACGCTCACCCATGGGCCGGCAAGAAGAGGTGGGAGCTGGAAAGCCATGACAGTCATGAACTCTATAACCTTGGACATTTGTTCGAGGCAGCCGTCGCCCATTACCAGGCAACCGGGAAAAAGAGCCTGATGGATGTGGCTACAAAAGCGGCTGACCTGATAGTGAAAGATTTCGGTTATGGCAAGTGTGAGAATTACCCGGGTCATCAGGAAGTGGAGATCGGGCTGGTTAAATTGTACCGGGTTACCGGCCGGAAGGAATATCTTGATCTGGCCCGGTTCTTCCTGGATGTCAGGGGACCGGACGGCGAAGTCTATAACCAGGCTCATAAAAAACCGGTCGACCAGACCGACGCCGACGGGCACGCCGTCAGGGCAAACTACATGTTCAGCGCCATGGCTGACATTGCCGCGCTGACCGATGATCCGGCTTATCTCAAAGCGGTCGATACCATCTGGCAAAATGTTGTCGGCAAGAAACTCTACATTACCGGGGGTGTCGGTGCATCAGGGGCCGGCGAAGCTTACGGGATTGATTACCACTTGCCGAATATGAGCGCCTATTGCGAAACCTGTGCCGCCATTGCCAACGTTTTCTGGAATCACAGGATGTTCCTGCTCCATGAGGAGGGGAAATATATCGATGTGCTGGAACGGACTTTATATAATGGCGTCCTTAGCGGCCTGGGCCTGTCGGGCGACCGTTTCTTTTATCCCAACCCTCTGAAGTCGCGCGGGCAACATGCCCGCAGCGCCTGGTTCGGATGCGCTTGCTGCCCCAGTAACCTGTGTCGCTTCATCCCGTCGGTTCCCGGTTATATTTATGCGGTAAGGAATGATGACCTGTTCGTAAACCTTTATGTTCAAAGCGAGGCTGTCATCGAACTGGATGGACGGAATGTGACCCTGGCCCAGAAATCGGGTTATCCTTATGAAGGAACCGTAAACCTGACAGTCAATCCCGACAAAAAGGGCCGGTTTAACCTGCGCCT
The DNA here is from genome assembly GCA_964547475.1 of uncultured Porphyromonadaceae bacterium. Lineage (GTDB taxonomy): Bacteria > Bacteroidota > Bacteroidia > Bacteroidales > UBA12481 > UBA12481. The sequence continues at coordinate 11,151 of CAZJNQ010000079.1, read as the reverse complement.
GAGGATCCCCGGATGGGCCGGTGACGAAGTGGTGCCCAGCGACCTTTATAACTATGCCGACACGGTGAAATCGATGGTTTCCATCAGCGTCAACGGCAAGCCGGTGAGTTACAGGTCCGACAAGGGATATGCCATCCTGAGCCGGTCCTGGAAAGCCGGAGACCAGGTGGAGATCGTTTTCCCAATGGATATTCGCCGGGTCCGCGCCAATGACAAGGTGGAAGCTGACCGGGGTCAGGTGGCCCTTGAGCGGGGTCCGTTGCTCTATACATTTGAATGGGCCGATCAGCCTGAGCAAAAGGTCCTGAACCTGATGCTGGCCGAAGATCCTGCTTTTTCCTATGAATTTAAACCCGATCTGCTCAACGGCGTCGGAATGATCAGCGCCAATGGCTATTCCCTGAAAGCCCGGCTCGACGGAGGCGTGGACCGGTCAGCGGTGTCAATGAAAGCCATTCCCTATTATGCCTGGGCCAACCGCGGAAGAGGCGAGATGACCGTGTGGATGCCGGAAAAGCTTGAAGCTGCCACCCCTCTCCCCGCACCTACCATTGCTTCACTCGCAACCGTGACCGTGTCAGACGAATGCAAAGGATCGCCGCAAACGGTAAACGACCAGCAGGTTCCCGCCAAATCAAGCAGCGCGGAGTTCGGGCACATCCACTGGTGGCCCAAAAAAGCCAGCAACGAGTGGGTTCAGTATGACCTGGAAAGGGCAGAAAAAGTATCAGCCGTTGAGGTCTTCTGGTTCGACGACGAGGATATCGATGGCGGCTGCCGTGTCCCAAAATCCTGGAAACTGGTGTACAAAAAAGGCATTGCCTGGTTACCGGTCAAGCCTACAGGGGAATACGGGATCAAAAAAGATCAGTTCAACCGGCTGGAATTCGAAGGAGTCACAACTACCGCCCTTCGCCTAAAGATACGGCAGCCGGACGACTTTTCGACCGGGGTCCAGGAATGGGTTGTCAGATAACTTATAGGAAAGAAAAGGAAAAAGGAAAAAGGAAAAAGGAATTTATGTATAACCCCAGACTTCAGTCTGGGGGCTTTTAAGTCACGAATCACGAGTCACGAATCACGAGTCACCAGTCACGAGTCACGAGTCACGAATAACAATATGCTTCTCTCGGTCATCATCCCTGCCTATAATGAGCAGGAAACAATCTACAGGATCCTGGAGCTGGCCGGCTCCGTGGAACTGATCCAGGGTATCCGGAAAGAACTGGTCATTGTCAATGATGCTTCTGATGACGGGACCGAGATGGAAATTTTCCGCTTCAGGGAGGAACATCCGGGGACAATGGTTAATTATCAGAAGCATGAACGGAACCGGGGAAAGGGCGCTGCCTTGCGGACCGGTATTCAATCCGCCGCAGGTGAGCTGATCGTGGTCCAGGACGCTGACCTGGAGTATGATCCCAGGGAGTTTAACCTTCTGCTCCAGCCGGTCATTGATGGTTTTGCGGATGTGGTATACGGCAGCCGGTTCGTTGGGAGCAACCCCCACCGGGTACTGTTCTATTTCCACTCCGTTGGCAACAAGTTCCTGACCTTCCTCTCCAACCTCTTCACGAATATCAACATCACCGATATGGAATCCGGTTACAAACTCTTCCGGTCGGAAATCCTGAGAAGCATCCGCCTGGTGGAGAACCGTTTCGGATTTGAAGCGGAAGTGACTGCCAAAATCAGCCGGATCCCGGACATCAGGGTTTACGAGATCGGGATTTCCTATTATGGCCGGACTTACCGTGAAGGGAAAAAGGTCAACTGGAAAGATGGATTCAAGGCCATATATTGTATTCTCAAGTACAATATTTTCTGCAGGAAGTGATGTTACGAAGGCGGGTTATTGTCCTTGGAGCATCAGCAGATAAGCGGGATTGACCTTTATTCCCAGTTCCCCGGCTTTAAGGATATCGCGCAGGGCACCCTCCCGGTCGCCGGTCTTGGCTAACAGGTATGAACGGTTCTGGTAGTAGCTGCCTTTTGAAGGATTGAGGGCTATCGCGCTGTCGAAATCTTTGAGGGCTTCCTGATCCCGGTTCAGCCGGTCGAAACACAATCCACGCCTATTTATCACATCGGCATCGCCGGGCCGGATCTGCAAATAGGAACTGGCGTCCCGGCTGGCTTTCTCATAATCACCGGTGGAGTAGTACACCAACAAACGGTTCAGGTAAGCGTGATGATTTGCGGGATCCAGGGATATAGCGGAATCCAGGTCGGCCAGGGCCAGGTCATACTCTTTCCGTGATCCATGGATGGCTCCGCGATTGCTAAAAGCCTTGCTGTAACCCGGGTTGAGCAGGATCGCCTTGTTCATGTCCTCGAGTGCGCGGTCGGTTTGGCCTTCGTCGAACCATGCTTCACCACGGTTACTGTAACCCAGATAGCCGAGCGGATTGATCTCGATCGCACGGGTATAGGCAGCAATGGCTTTTTTATTCTGATTCTGATCCCGGTAATAGAATCCGAGATTCATATGAGCCAGCGACACTTCGGGATATTTACGGACCACATCACTGAACAGCGTTTCCGTATTGGTCCATACCTGCACGCGGTTCCAGGTCACAAAACCCAGGACGCCTGCATAGATAAAGCCGAGACCGATGACCAGCGGCTTCCATTTGCCTGACATCAGGAAATCCAGCGCCCAGCCAATCAGGAAAAAAAGACCGATATAGGCGAGATAGGTAAACCGGTCGGCCAGGTAAGCCTGCCCGGCACCGATGATCTGGAGAACAAAAATCACATTGAACAGGAAGAACAGGGAACCAAAAACCAGGCCCGTCCTGAACCTGCCGAACCGGTAGACCAGGATTCCCAGAAGGATGACCAGGAACGCGCTTCCATAATGCAGAATGGTCAGCCCTGTCGGGTTGGGGTAAATGGCCGATAAGGGATAGGGCACAACGGATTTAACCAGATAGACGCAGAATGAATAGGTGCCGATGAAGATCCTCTTGACAAACGGCACCACCGTATTCGTTTCCAGGGATCCCTGTTTGCTGAGAAGATAGATGCCGGCCAGCCCTGTGGCCAAGGCTAAGATGAAGAAAGGAATCTTATTCAGCAAAGGCTTGAGCCGGAATTTCTTCTCAAAGGAATAATCGATCAGGATCAGGACCAGCGGCAGGGCTACCGCCTGGATTTTCGACAGGAGGGACAGGATAAAAGCCAGCAGGGCCAGGACGTAGTAAACGGGCTTTTTCCTCTGGTAGAAAGCGCTGTAGAAGATCAGGGATAACAGGAAAAAGAAACCGAACAGAACATCCTTTCGCTCCGTCACCCAGGCCACCGATTCCACCCGCATGGGGTGGATACCGAAAAGGATCGCGACGGTGCAGGTGATGAACAGGTTGGCTCCAAGCTTTCTGAACAGGAGGAAAACCAACAAGGTATTCAACAGGTGCAGGAGCAGGTTATTGAAATGGAACATGCCGGGTTTCATCCCGTAGAGTTGGTTCTCGATGGCAAAACTGAGTGTCGTCAGCGGTGTGTACCCGCCTATTACCGTAGTGCTGAACATGTTCTTTAAGGTAGTGGCATTCAGGTCGCTGACGTTGGGATTCTCAGTTACGTTGACCCCGTCATCCCAATTGACGAAATCGCATTTCAATGCGGGGATATAGACAATGAAAGTTGCCAGCAGGATCAATGCAAGCAGGAGCCACTCCTTATTTTTCTTCAGCATCCGGTTTGAGTTTAAATTATTTAGCCTCGATCACCAGGCAGCTCAGTCCGGGTAAATTTACTGATATTTTTTGCCGTTTCAGGTTTACCGGCACCTCCACGGGGCTGATCTGCCGTGGATTCTCCATGCTGTTCCGGTCAGAGAGGGTGGCTCCCCTGACTAGCCACGCGGTTGAAGACCGGGCTTTAAACCCGGACGGAAAACTGATTGACAGGAATTGGTCGCCGGAAGAGTTGTTGACCAGTTTGACGACGAGCTTCCGGGCTTCGGGATCATGTGTGGCAACTGCTGTGACTGAATCGGGAACTCCAGTCAAGCCTAGCCGGTCCGGGGCGAAATGATCCCTCCAAAGTTTCATCACCACATAGTTTGGAGCCGGGAACCAGCTCTCCTGATCGAAATTGATAAAGGCATTGTCCCAGGCGTTGGCCGTTGTATGGCGCAGGAACAGGGCAGGTCCGGCCATGGTGATGAGTTTCGACCGGTTCTCGAAGATATTCAGCAGGTTGCCTGCATACAGTCCCGTTCTCCAATCGGTCGACTGGGCATTCCACTCGGAGACATACACTTTTATCCCCGGATTGGAACTGGTTGCAACCGCCTTTTCAAGCTCTTCATAGAGTCTGTCCTGATCCAATGCAGCCTGGTAATAACCATCGGGATCGGAATAGTGGTGAATGCTGAGGATATCAAAAAAATCGGCCGCCTCATCCAGGAGCACCTGGTTCCACTCCATGTCGGTGCCGTTCCCGCCGTGTGCGATCACCGTGATCGACGGATCGATTGCGGCAAGGGCTTCCGAAAAGATCTTCACCGCCTGGCTGTAAACATGAGGGTCGGGTACCCTGGAACGCCAGAGTTCGTTGTCGATCTCCCAATATTTAACGGCGTAAGGTTCAGGATGCCCGTTGGCTGCCCTGATGGCCCCCCAGGGGCTGCCGGCCGGGCCGTTGCAGTATTCGAGCCATTCGCAGGCTTCCTGTATCCAGGGTTTCCATGCTTCCGGAGTGCCCGCCCCCTCATGAAAACCGGAATTGATCACCAGGAGGGGCTCGCTCCCCAGCTTCCGGCAGAGGGTTATGAATTCATCCGTTCCCAGGGAGTTAACGTCCCGGTCGTCCCAGATGTTTACCGGAAAGACCTGTCGTTCATGCTGTTTGCCGATACCCGCCTTCCAGCGGTAAAGTTCGGCGTAGCATCCGCCCGGCCAGCGAATGACTGTCGGCCTGATGCCGGCTACGGCATCATACAAGTCGGCACGGAATCCGTCATTCCCGGCCGAGCTCTCCGGCATCAGGCTTAGCTGGTCAATCCACACGGGGGTGGTGCCGGAGACGGAAACCTGGAGGTTGCAGGTTGCAGTCCCGATAAATCGGGACTTCCGCTTCGCTCCAATTTGCAGGTTGTGAGTTGTTGGTTGGATCGGGTACTGTAATTGCACCCCATATTCTTTCCACTCCCTGTTCAAGCCGGCAATCTGGCTTTCCGCCAATAATTCATCGCTTTCCTTTATCCTGATATGGACCACTGTTCCCGGCTCACCTTTCAGCCAGACCGATCCTGACAACGGATCACCGGGGAGGATACGGAAATTCTCCTGAAGGATGGAAAGCTCCCCTCCTGCCGGTTCAAACCGGAGTGCCGTTTCTCCATTGAGGGCATTGGTTTTCTGGACGCTTATCCTTTCCCGGTCTGACGGGATCCAATGACGGGGGAATGGCCTGTCATCAGGAAAGGATGGCAGGCCGGAAAATAAGAGAGAGCCATCCGGAGCTGTAACTTTAATGTTCCGGTAGCTGACTGCCGTGCTCCAGGAACCGAGCCCGACACCCCCTTTCAACATGGGACTGGTCGTATCTGTATAATTTATTAGGGGTTGCCCGTCGAGCCAGCATTCATAACGGTTACCCGATACCCTCACCCGGACCGGCACCCATTTCCCGGCCCGGACAGTGCCGGGCGCAGGCCGGGTGATCACCCGGCGGTTGCCATTCACCTCCTTCTCCAGCGCATGCTGTGAATTGCCCCAGCCACCCAGGTTGAACCAGTAGAAGTTCTCCTCGTCCGATGCCCTGAAGAGGATCAGGAAACCTTCGTAACCGTCATCCTTTCGGGCTTCAAGCGTGAACTCGTAATCAGTCCATTCAGGGTTACCGAACAGCAGCTTGACATCGCTGAGCAAACGGTTCTGGGAGAGCATACCCTGACTGGCAGACCACCCGGGACGATCGGTGAATTCCTCGAAACTCCGGTTCCAGACCACTTCGCCCCACAGACCACCGTTGGCGGAATGGTAGATATGTTCAAAAAAATGACCGTACAATTCGTCACTGATGACCGATACCGGTTCGAGCGCCGTTATGTTCATAATGGCCGTGTTCTCTTCCGCGGTCTGACATCCCACCAAGCTTGTAAGAATCAGAACAAGAGCGGAATACGTTTTTTTTACCATCTGATTTTGAAGTGCTGTCATGAAGTTTTCTGTGTGGTTTATATATACATTCGGGCTGTCCGTGTTGACAGAAGTGTTAAAATAATTAACAAATGAGCCAAAACTTTTTGTAAAATTGAATTTGGGGTTTACTTTTATCTTGCTCTAACAAAGGAAAACAAACATTTTATTGAACTAACCTAAATCTTCTGCTTATGCGAAAATTTACACTTCTCCTTGCGGCAGTCTGGCTGATGTCAACCGCCGTATCTGTAGCTCAAACTCCGGGTGTCAAAGGTAACGGACAGGTGTTCTTCTCCGAGACTTTTGGCTGGGAAAATGCCAATGACCCGAAGGGGTGGACAGCACCGGAGGGCTATTATTTCCTTGATCCAACCGATACCGGATTCAACTGGGTATGGTGGCCGGGTAACCTTGGATTCGTTTCCGTATGGACCCAGGATCCCCCGTTAAAAACCACTACTCAGGAAAACGGTATGATCGCCCTCTTCATTGAAGAGTACAACGGTGGCAATGTCACAACGATACCGGTTGACAATGCCGTTGCTTTCCCAACCTTTGACTGCAGCCAGCATGGCTCGGTCATTGTCCGTTTCGAAACTCATTTCATGGCCTATTCGGTTGCTAACATGCACCTGCAGATCTCTGTTGACGACTGGGTCCATTCAGCCCTGGTGGATGTCAGCTTCGGCTGCGGCCATAAAGACCGGCCGCTGGACAAACCCAAAGGGGAACCGGCTCTTTTTGAAGCCAATATTTCCGATGTGGTTGCCGGCTTGTCGAACGTTCAAATGCGCCTTCACTGGACAGAAACCTACCTCTATTACTGGGCAGTGGATGATTTCTCCCTTTCAGAAGCCTATGACAACGATTTGAAGCTCAAGTTTATCAAGATGGAATGGGAAGAAGGTGATCCCGATAATCCAATGGCCTGGATTTACAACATTCCCAAATCCCAGCTCGATGGGAACAACGGTTTCACGAACTTTTCGTCGGCAGTCATGAACTTCGGTGAATATGATCAGGAAGACGTGTACCTCGATCTCGACATAACCAAGAACGGGGCGAGTGTATTCCATAAAACCACTCCTCCTGCAGACGTGTGGGTTCTGATCACGGATACGGCAGATGTTGCCGACAAATACTCCCCCGTTGATTACGGACATTACAAGATCAACTGGGAATTCAAGGCCGGTGCCGTGGAGAACAATCCTTTCGACAACAGCCGCCAGAGCTATTTCAACGTAACGGACAGTATTTATTCACGCGCAGATGATTCCAACGAGCTGAGCTGGTCGATGAGCAGGGAGGCTTATACGACTGCAGCCACTGAAAACCTGAATCACTTTGCGGGGACGATCTTCCCGATCTTCAATGATTGCGAGGTCAGTGATATTTCCGTTTTCATCACCGGCGGCAAAGCCGATGAATTCCTGAACTATCGCTTCACGATCTTTAAAGTGCCGGGACCTGAAGAAGAAGATCAGACACCCTATGAGCTCCTGACCACTGAAATGATCCAGCTCGATTCGGCCATTTTCAACACCTGGGTAACCATGCCGCTCGAAAAGGACGGTGAATCGGAATTCCTGAAAAAAGGAGATGTAATCTATGCCGGTATCCAGTTCGATAATACCAATTCAGATTATCTTCTCCGCAGGAACAAAGGGCTCGAGATCGGGACCGATAATTCGGTCACTCTGGCCGAAACCGTTGGTATTTGTCTGTATGACGGAAATACCCGGACGGGCCTTGGCGACTATTTCGGGAAACGCAACTTCATGATCCGCCTGGGCCTGAACGATCACGGCAACCGGGTTGACGGTGTTGCCAACACCTTCGCTGCCACGACTCTGGGCCAGAACTACCCGAACCCCTTCACGGGACGGACCGAAATTGATTACGAGCTCGCCAATGGTTCGGAAGTCTCTTTCGAAATCATGGATATGACCGGGAGAAAAGTGCTGAGAAGCGACGAAGGATTCAGACCGGCCGGCAAACACACCTTCAGGCTGAATGCCGGTGACCTGGAATCGGGAATCTATTTCTATACCATCAAGGCAGGAGACTACGTCCAAACCAAGCAGATGGTAATTACGCAATAAGTGAAAGGAAATTGTTGATAAAAAGGGCGGGCAACCGCCCTTTTTTTATTTACGGTTGGCTCATCACTCATCACTCATCACTCATCACTCTTCACTCATCACTCATCACTCTTCACTTTCCTCTTCCTCACGGATTTGGCAACCAGGTAAATTACGAACAGCACACCCAGCCCGATGACGATCCAGATCAGCTCCTTGTAATATTTTTGAAGGAGTTCTTGTTGGGAGTAAAAGAAGTATCCGAGCAGGGCCAGGACGATGTTCCACACCCCGGCACCGATGAAGGTCCAGAGCATAAAAGTCCCCACGGGCATTTTGGCCATCCCGGCCGGGATCGAGATCAGGTGGCGGATGCCCGGGATCAGGCGGCCGATGAAGGTGGACAGTTTGCCGTTCCGGATGAAGAATTTTTCCGCTTTCTCCACCTTTTCGCGGGTGACGAATATCAGGTGGGCCCACTTCGTATCAGCCAGGGCATAGATGATCGGCCGGCCCAGCACATAACCCAGCACGTAGTTGATGAGAGCTCCCGTAAGGGCTCCACAGGTACCGGCCAGTATGACGAACACAATATTCAGCTCACCCCCGGCGGCCAGGTAGGCGGCGGGCGGGATCACCAGTTCCGACGGCATCGGCAGAACCGTGCTCTCGATCATCATCAGCAGGAAAATGGTCAGGTACCCGATGTTCTGCATATACCAATCGATCACCTGCTGTACAAATTCCATCGCTGATTGTTTGCGGTAAAAGTAATCATTCCCCGCAAATGACCGCAAGAGCGCAAAGCTGGGGGCACTCCGGCTGTCTACCCCACCTGCCATCTAACCCTCCAGGCAATGCCATGCGTCGTATCCCCCAGACTGAAGTCTGGGGTTAATCAAAACAAAACAGGCTTATCGTCGTAAAGCCTTTTTTGTTACTTTTGTCCCCGCATTGTCCTGTGGTGTAACTGGCAACACGTCTGATTTTGGTTCAGAAGAGTCCAGGTTCGAGCCCTGGCAGGACAACTTCCTTTAGAGTTGTCAACTTTTTAAAAGTTGACAACTCTATTTTGACCACCCACCGATGGGAAGAAGCAGAAAAGGATTATTCATATTCAAGGCCAGAGCGTTGATGCTCCTGACAGCAGCTTTCGGCCTGATGACTGCTTGCGAGCCCGAAATAGATCCAAACGATCCGGGTGAAGGAGAAAAGGTGCCGTTTGCCTTTGAGGTCTATAAATTGGCCATTCAGGTGGAGAACAATGCTCCGATAGTTTCCAAAGAGAACGCAGGCTACCTGAATTGCAGCATCAGCGTCGACGGAAAGGGTACCCTGAATGACTACACGGGGACTGCCCGTATCCGGGGCAGGGGCAATTCCTCCTGGCTATGGTACGACAAGAAATCCTATCGCATCAAGCTGGACGAGAAATACCCACTGCTTGGACTGGGGAGGAACAGCGATTGGGTTTTGCTGGCAAACTACCGCGATCCAACCGACCTGATGAACGTCTTTGGCTTTGAGGTAGCTGACTGGCTGGGTTTGCCCTTCACCAACCACACCCGTTTTGTTGAGGTGACCCTGAATGGCGATTTCATTGGCTTGTATCAATTGACCGAACAGGTTGAGCAGGGCAGCAACCGCGTGGATGTAGATGATATGGATGGATTGCTGATCTGCCTGGATGCAGATGATGGTCCTTATTACAGCCCCAATTCCGGTGATAATTTCTGGTCGTCGGTATTTGAGATGCCTGTCTGCGTTAAATACCCCAAAGACCTGTCGACGGGCCAACTGATGGTTATCCGGGATGATTTCTCAAAGCTGGAACAGGCCATTAACAGGTATGATTATGATGCGGTTGCCGCATTGCTGGATATCCCCTCCTTTATCAATTACCTGATCCTGGAAGAGTTCGTCTATAATGTTGAAATAGACGCACCCCGAAGCGTCTTCATGCACAAAGACAAGGGGGGCAAGTATGTGGTCGGGCCGGTTTGGGATTTCGACGCAGGGTTTGATTTCGACTGGAATACCATGTATACCGGGCATAATTTTTTCAATGCGCAGGAGTTGGTGCTGGGAACCGACCCGGTCAATCACAGGAACGGATACAGGATTTCAAATTTCTTTACCCAGATGTTCCGCCACCAGCAGTTTGTCCTTGAGTATAAAACAAGGTGGGACGAGGTAAAGGATTCTGTTTTTGAACACGCATGGAATGTGATGGAAGAATATGAGTTTTGTTTGCAGGATGCCATGGTCAGGGAATATGAACGGTGGCCGGTTGACAGGTATTACACTACCGAGATCGACCGGATGGAAGATTGGCTATCGTACCGGGTTGGCTATCTGTCATCTGTGATCACCAACTATCCCGCCGGAACCTTCCCCACTGTCAAGATCGATTGTGGAACGATCTCCTGCGATGTTACCCTGTCTTACCAAACAGGTTATTATCAGGCCGTGACTGTAAATGTGGATGAAAACAACCTGCTGTCCATGCTGGGGATTACCGCCGGACAGCTATACAGTGAGAGCATGAAGATCGTTCCCTTAAAAACGGATGGTTCGGAAGGTGAGAACAACACCAACGGTCTCTTCGGGGGCTGGTTTGAAGCCGACAACAATCCCGGGTATTGGTCAAGGGGTCATGTTTATATTGAGATTTTTGATAACCGGACCGCATGGAACTGTGGATTAAGGGCTGAAAATGGCTATTGTGCTGTCGGTGACCAACACAGCGTGCGAATGCAGTACCAATATTCCGTGGGAACGGAGACCAGGACTGTAACCGTCATCGTGAATTTCACCATTGCTTCCTGAATACAAAAAAAAGAGGGTGCCGCGTGCACCCTCCTCTTTTCACATAATAAACCACTAAACATCTACTGCGCAATGGTGATATTGAA
>CAZJNQ010000078.1:7129-12600 GCA_964547475.1 uncultured Porphyromonadaceae bacterium | reverse complement strand
TCCACCAATACCTTCCCGCTCCTGGGTTGCAGGTTCAGGGCCACGACCGGCTGCCCAATCCCCGTCTTGCAGGCTATCTCATCCGAGAACCTGCGAAAACCGGATTCAAAAACGGACAAAGCCTTCTTCTGCACCATTTTATGATCCGCGACGGCATCCTGGTAAGTCTCATAGATGGCTGATCCGGGCAGGATGTCGTGAAACTGGTTGAATGTCACGGTCTCCCAAAGGTCCCTGAAATCTCGGGCAGGATAGGGATCACCGGCCAGCCACCGGAGGCTTGACAGGAACTCAGCGGCGTACATCGATTGCTCGCTTTTCCGGGTGTTTTCCTTGATTTCCGCAACCGAGGTGTAGCAACCTTCAAAAATGAATTGCATCTCTCCGCGGTGCACCGGGAACTCCACCGGCATCTTTTCCGTGGTTTCAAAAAAGGACTCGGCGCTGCCAAACCGGATCGAAGGGAATCCCGGAGTGGCATCCATGCGATGGATCATTTCGATGTTTTTCAGTGTCGGACCTCCGCCATGATCCCCGATACCGGTCGGATGCAGGATTTTCCGGGTGAGAGGAGAGATCCTGGCGGGCTCGTTTTTCAGGGCCGGCGAGATCTCGCCGTTATAGGTGTAATTGGTAAAACAGAACACAGAGGAGCCATCGGGGCCGATCCACCGGAAAGGTCCGATAAACGGCACGCACCGGTGGAAATAATAATAATCGCAGCCGGCCAGTTGGAGTAATTGCGGATATTGAGAGACATGTCCGAAATTATCCGGAAGCCAGCCTACCCGGGCCGTTTTTCCGAATTTGTCGAGGAAGTACCTCTGCCCCAGAAGGAAAGAACGGCAGATAGCTTCCCCTCCGGTAAGGTTGCAGTCTCCTTCGGTCCACATCCCCCCGGCCAGCTCCAGCCGCCCTGTGGCCACATATTTTTTTACCTTTTCGAAAAGGGGCGGATCCATCTCCTCAATATGCTTGTAAATCGTGGCCTGGCTCTGGAGCATCCGGTAATCGGGAAACCGCTCCATGAAAGCGATCGCCTGGCGGAAATTATCCTGGAACATTTTCACGCTTTCATCGTACGGCCAGAGCCAGTTCATGTCCATGTGGGCATGGCCGGTGACCACGATGGTGTCGTTTTTGAGATCCGGGATAGCGGCAACCAGGACCTGCTTGATTTCCTCCAGGACCGGTTGCGCTTCACCCGGCCGGTTGGATGCGATCATCTGCAAGCCTTTCCGCGAGAGTTCGGAGATATCGCCCGTCAATCCGTAGATCCAGATGCAGGAAACGATTTCCCCGGCAGCCTTTTGCGCTTCCGGTGTCAGGAATCCGGGCAAGGCTGCGGCTTTCAACAGAAGATCCGTACCGGCATCGCTGCCTATGGGGACTTTCGCGGACAATCCCTTGCCTTTCAATGAAACATGAGCTCCTCCGCTGGCCAGCAGGGCGCATAACCGGGTTAGGGGCAGGGTTATTTCAACCGTCAGGCGTGTCCCGGCCGGCACCGGCTTGACCACCGCCACCGCTTCCGTATGGCCATCCGCACCGGTCAGGCGGCACTCCAGCCGGTTCAGGCCGGCAGCACCATAATTGTGGACTGAACAGGATAGGGTTGCCTTGCTGCGATCGGTTTGACCTATCCCGATTTTGGTAATCGCAATTCCCGAGGGTTTAACCAGGTCGCTCATGTCAGGCCGGTCGCTGCTGATCCGCACGCCATCGGCCACCAGCGTGCAGACGGTCTCCCATCCTCCGCTACCCTGGTCGACCTTGACCAGAAGGCGGTTCCATCCCTTTTGCAGTTGGACGAACACGGTATCCTGGTTTTCCATCAACGAACGTTTCACAAACTGTTCCAGGACACGGATGCCGTTCAGCCAGATGACGGCCCCGTCATCTGAACCGAAACGCAGCACGGCCAACCTGTCAGTCTCTGCGTGCAGATAGGTGAATGCGTAAGCAGCGCATTTCCGGGTGACCGTAAAACCCTGTTTGGTAAAATCCAGGAACGGTCCAGAGAATTTCTGCCACCTGGCGTCCCCGGCCGGCTCACCGGAAGCCGGGCAGGCCGCAGGTTCATCTATGAAAGGAAAGTTCAGCAGGTCCTGTGTCTGTTCATTGACGAAAGGTCCAGCGATCAGCCAGTCGCTGATCCTGACCACTCCGGCCCGCACACCGGTTGCGTTCATAAATCCCAGTGCACCAGCCAGCAGGGAGACGATAATGGACTTTTTCATATGGATCACTCTTTAATCTTTTTCTTCATTCTTGGACCACCAGAACAACCGGTATCGGCAAAGCAATTCATCTTGCCTAAAGATAATCCGATTCAGGCTTCTTTCCCGGCTTACGTGCCTAAATTGATGCAGGCAGCCCCGGAGGAACCGATCGTTTTGTATATTAGAAGCTGATATCTGCCTTATGAAAAACACCCTTGTCCTGCTGGCTTTCATGCTCGCTGCACTCAACGGTCCATCGGTTTTTGCGCAGGAAACGGTGCAGAAACTCTACCGGATCCATGTAGACGATTTCAGCAGGATAAAAACCATCGAGAGCAGGGGAATTACGGTTGTCGACATGAAACCGGGCAGATGGATTGATGTGCTGGCGCTTCCGGAACAGGTCCGGGATCTGGGCATCGACGGGATCCGAGTGGAATTCATTGCCGACAGTTTCAAGGATCTTTATCAGGATCAGCAGCAACTAAAAACATCACCTCCCTTCCATGATTATCAAAGCATGCTGGAGGAGATGGTTGAAATAGCATCGGGACACCCTGAAATTGCCGAGCTGGACACCATCGGTCTGTCCCTGGCGGGCAGGGCTATCCTCTGTCTGAAGATCAGCGATAATCCGGGGACGGATGAAGATGAACCGCCCATCCTGATCGTCGGCAATCATCACGGCAATGAGGTTCAGAGTGTCGAAGCCACGCTTTACCAGGTGAACTTCCTGGTTGATCGGTATGGTCTGGATCAGGAAGTTACCGATTGGGTCAATGGCATGGAGTTTTGGTTTGTGCCGATGGTGAACCCGGATGGACGGATGGCCATGCGCCGGACCAATGATCATGATGTCGACCTCAACCGGAATTATTCCGTCGGTTTCACACCCGGCGGGAGCCATGGACCGGAAGCTTTTTCGGAGCCGGAAACCCGTGCGGTCAGGGACCTGGCGGCGCGATTTCCGCCCATCATGAGCCTCACTTACCATACTTCCGGTCAATACGTCCTTTATTCGTGGACACACACGGATCTCGCCGCTCCCGATTCTGCCGCCCTGGTGTACCTGGGAGCCCTGATAAGCAATTCCATTGCCGGCGAGCATGGTGACGGAACCTATACCCTGCTGCAGGGTGGCCGTTGGTATTTCACTGCCGGTGAATACAACGATTACCTCTATGCCACGCATAATACCCTCTCCTACACCGTTGAGATGGGAACCAGCCAGGACGCCGATTACAGCCTGGTGCCGGAAATGGTGGAAAGCAACCTGAACGGCATGAAGACGATGTTACGACAGGTAAACCGGGCGGGTGTCACGGGTCTGGTGACCGACGCAGCGACCGGGTTGCCTGTCAGGGCGGAGATCGGTATTCCTTCCATCGATGATCAGGGTAAATTGCTGCCTCGGATGTCTGACAGCCTGTATGGCAGGTATTACCGTTACCTTGCCCCCGGCCGCTATACACTCGAGGTTACGGCACCCGGGTACCAATCGGTTTCAAGCGAAATCACCGTATCCGCCGACAGCCTGACCCGATGGAACATCGCGTTGGAGAATTCAGCCTATCTGGAATTTACCGGACTGAGGATTATTGATACAGGAGGCAACCTGAACGGGATCCTGGATAACGGGGAGACGGCTGCCGTGCAACTTTTTGTCACGAATACCGGGCGGCGGGCCTTGAATGGCCTGCAGGCAGATATACGTTCGGAAGATCCTTACATCCAAATCATTCCGGATCAAAACCTGATAGAATACCTGGGTGCGGGCGCTTCCTGCACATTCACCCTGACGGCGACAGTATCTCCGGATGCGCCGGAAAACCATACAGCCAGGTGCATCATTGATATTCTTGCATCGGAAGGATACAGGACCGCCCTGATTTTCCAATTGCAGAATTTCCTGGGCTTCTTCGATGATTTTGAAAGCGGTGCTGCCGGCTGGACCCATCAGTCTTACGGAACCACTGAAAACGTCCAGGATGACTGGCAGCTCGGTACGCCGGCCGGCAGAGGAGGTGATCCCGATCGGGCATACTCCGGCAGCAATAGCTGGGGCAATGATTTGGGCTGGGATTCCTACCAGGGAACCTGGTGGGACGGCTTATACCAGGGTAATGTTTACAATTACCTGCGCAGCCCGGTGATCGATTGCTCCGGTTTTTCAGGCACCGGCCTGAAGCTGATGAGATGGCTCAATACGAAACTTAATGATCTCGGGCGTATCAAGGTCAACAATGTGCTTGTCTGGGAAAGCCCCGATCAGGGAATCCATGATTCGGTATGGACCCGGCAGGTGATCGACATTTCAGCTGTTGCCGATAACAATCCCGAGGTCACCCTGACCTTTGAGTTAAGGACCAACAGGGCTGTGCATGACGGCGGTTGGAACATTGATGATGTAGTCGTTGCCAGTGGACTGTTTGCCGGGTCTTCCATTGATGAAACCGAAATCTCACGGGCACCGGTGGTCTTGTCTGATGCTTTTCCGAGTCCGTTTAACTCCATGACCATCATCAAATACTATATCCGGGATGGAGGTCCGGTTGAACTGACAATCATTGACCAGGCGGGCAGAACAATCCATACGCTGGTGAACGGTGATCAATGCCCCGGCTTCCACGAAATTGCCTGGTATGGCAACAATACCCACGGACAGGCCGCACCTCCCGGAACCTACTTTTACAAATTATCAGCCGGTAAAACTACAATTACCAAACGCCTGGTCCTTCTAAGATAACCATCCCTCACAACACCTCACAACACCTCACAAATATTCTACCTCACAACTCCTCTGTCTGCTTCACCACATCATTCACAAAGTACTTGGTATTCCCCCGCCAGAAGAAGACGTTGAACCGCTTGATGTATTGGAGGCTGACCCGCTCGCCGGTAAGGGACGCTTCCTCGAGTTTCCGCAAAGTAACCGTGTCCCTTCTGGCAACCGAAAAATCAAAGGTTTCGGCGATGGGGCTGACTCCCTTGAGCGCTCCGAAAGATTCCAGGTTCAATTTGCCTTCCCAGGTTTTAAAGATAAATCCTTTCTCACTGATCCTTACCACCTTGCCCGACATGGTTCCGCGTTCATAAACACCAAGATAGGCGATCAGGAACCATGCTAAGAGCAGGATCCCGATGACTCCTGCAACCCACCTGAATCCCTTGCGGAACTTACGTCCGAGTTGTTGCCCGGTATCTTTTTTATCCATGTTATTTGTTGTCTATTCCCATATCCAATATCCC
>CAZJNQ010000078.1:0-7029 GCA_964547475.1 uncultured Porphyromonadaceae bacterium | reverse complement strand
GTGCCCCAGGCTATGCCCACATCCCTCCAGGCCCTGATCCGGTCGCGTTCAAGATCGATCTCTTTTTTCAGCTTGAAATCCCATTCCCGTCCGTCGATCTCCCGTATGCGCCTGGCTATTTCGCCGGTAAATGCAACAGCCTCGTCGAAACAGGCGGCTTCAGGGTCGATCGTCATGAGTATGCCGGCCGCGTCATCGGCGGCACGGCGGTTCAATCCCGCGCTCCAGACATTCCGGGCGGCATTGACCTTGGCTTTGCATTCCCAGTCGATTTTCTCCTTGAACACGGGTCCGACCGCATCCATGGCCTTGTTATAGCAATCGAGGCATACATCGGGAATGCACATCAGGGTATAGATGGCTTCGTCAAAGCGATTTTGGCTTTGCAGCATCTGGGCTTCCTTGATGATGATATCGCAACGCGAATTGTAATAGGCAATGATCTTCCGCTTGCCCTCCTCCATGAATTGCTGGATCTTCTTGTTGCCCGGGTCCAGGCTTCTCAGGGCGGCCGTATAGGCCTTGGTCTCGTTTTCACCCACTCCTTTCCCGGAGACATTGGTGCTGGCAAACACCTTGCCTTCTATCCCGTCCCCTATGTAGATCGTGATATCCACGGTCAGGGCGGTCATCGGCGGCGCCGTGGCGGTGATGTCCTTCGATTGGACCACAACATTGGCGGTAATGATGAACCGGGGAAGCAGTTCGCTGGCTCCCATGCCGTAACGGGTGGCGATCTGGGATAGCTTGTTCTCCAGGTTGACCCTGGAGGCAGCCGGCATGTATTCGATCTGGTCGGGCACCCAGGTGTTCAGGGCGATCCGCCCGAGGTCATCCAGTTTGCCGATGGTGTTCTGCGCCTGAGCCGGCAGGCAGAGCAGGATTGCCATTCCGGTCAAAATGAGCATTCTATTTGTTTTCATATTATCACTTTTTACTAATCACTAATCACGAGTCACTAATCACTCATCACGAGTCCCGCGGGTCATGACCCGGGGCTACTCATCACTCATCACTTTTCACCAATTACGATCGTCACCCCGCCCAGCCCCTTGGTCATCACCTTGCTTTCGATCTGGTACTGGTTCTTCAGGAATTTGCGCAGCTCCTGCCCCCAGGCCCGTGCATCCGTGGCGGTCCCGTTAGCATTGTACAAGGGGATGCGAACCTGCTCGAACAACATCATGTTTTCCGTGGCATCCGTGGTGCTGAACCGGTGTTCAACCGTATTGTCGTTGACCCACTGTTCGAGGATCTCGCCCAGTTCATAGTCCCCGTATTCCGATTCCAGGTCACCGTCGAAGCTTTCCCAAACCTTGACCCGGAGGGTGATCTCCCGGCCGTTGGCGAACAGGTCGTCGAAATGCTGCTGCAGCTGGGAATTGAAATTGTCAAGGTGGCTCAATACGGCTTCTTCCAGCAATACGGGCAACTCGACGCTGAATGATTGCGGTCCGGTGCCGGATGCGCCGGCGACCTGCTTGTCGGTGTAAGCATCCAATCCCTGGAGGTTGAACGTGACCGATTTTTTGGGTCCGATCGTGTTGACGGCCCAGGTAAGCTGGATCCAGATATCCGCCTTGGCGGTCTTTCTCAGCTTGTCGATGGGAGTTTCGGTTGCGTCGGCCCCGCTTTTGCTGGTAAGCATGGCATCCTCGGCCGATTCGTTGGCAACCGTTCTCAGGGCTGATTCAAGGTTCTTCAGCGGGAAACCGCGGTCAACCATCAGCTCGTTGATCTTGCTTGTGACCAGTAGCAGGTCCGTGCTCTCCTGGAAGGCCATCTTGTAATCCGGGAAGCGTTGGGTCATACCCTGGTTGTCAAAGGTCATCATGTATCCGTTCTTACTGCACCAGGCATCGCTGGGAACCACCATGATGGTAGGTTTTTTTGCCTGCCCGAAAGCCGTCGCTCCGCAAACCAGGAGGAGGGTAGCGACAGCCATGTATCCCGTGTGTTTTTTCATGATTTCCGTATTATTACGATATTATTTCTTCAATAAGCCATCTTCTTTCATCTTCTCGATCAGCCCGGGACGGTCAACCCTGACGATCACGCTGCGCGTGACCCGGTCCTTGGCTTTCATCTTGTCGCGCAGCCACCGGTGGCTGATCCGTTCATCCCTCTTGGATAGGAATTGGTTGTAGGCACCTCCGTCAGCAAAGAATTTGTTGAAATATTCCTCGTTGCGTTCACGAACGTTCACCTCCGGCAACACCGGCTTGACCTGGCATTCCGGTTTACCGGCAGTGATCCCGTTGAACAGCACATCCCGTACTGCATTCTTGCGGGCCTGCTGAACGGCATCATGCCGGTTGCGGCCGGTGCCCCAGGCCTTGACGGTCTGTGAGCCATCCATCTCGATGCCCATGCACTCTGTTTTGTAGGTATTGTAGGCAGCCACTTTTCTCTGCGGGTCGCAGGAACCCAGTGTCAGCATCAGGATACAGCCTGCCAGTGCTGGAATTGCGTGTAATGTTTTCATCTGATCCTCCAATTAAAAACCGGCTCCCAGTTTCTTTGCAATGCCGGCCGATTCCAGTTCTTGCCTCAGAGCCGTGTGCATCACCGAAACATTGATGGCGACCTTGTAGGTTCGTCTGTCAACCTTGATCCGGTCCTGCACCCCTTCCCCGCTCAGGGCAACATAATTGAGGTACTTGCCGGCGGGTGCAAAGAAAGCTTCGAAATAATCGGCCTGAGCCTGCTCGATACCCGGATCGGTCAGGATCGGGCGTTTCATGCAGCCCTGCCCGGCCGTAATGCCTTTGAAGATGACCGCGTGCACGGCATTTCTTTTTGCCTGGATGATCGCATCTTCCGGATTCTTGCCATATCCCCAGACTTTCAGCAGCTGGCTCCCCTGGGTGCCGGTGCCGAGACATTCCACTTCATAGTTCTGGTCGATATAACCGGCAATTTTCTTTTCCTTCCGCGTCTGGGCATCCAGGCTTAGGAACGTGAAGGCCAGGAGAATGGTACCGGCCAGAATCATTCGTTTTTTCATAATATCAGGTTGTATGGATTGATCATAAGAGAATGTTAATTCCGGCAAAAGCCGTCAAGCCCTGCCGGCCGGGAAAAACATAGGACCAGCGGTACCCGGGTGTTGGAAGGTTGGCCGACCCGGAGGTCAGCCAAAGGTTTCCAACAGAAAAGTAATAATTGAGCCCCCCCGTAAGCTGGAAGTTATGCAGCAGGTTCATGCTTAGCGACCCCCCGGCTAACAAGTGGTCCCCCATCGCGGATAATCCCTCCGGATAAGTCTCATTGGTTCCGCTGGCAAAGATGCTGGTATATTCCAATCCGTAGCCGATCCGGGGAGTGAAATGGAAGTTCTTGAGAAAATAGAAGTCCTTGTTGAAACCGACACTTCCCCTGATGAAGAAGAAGGACTCTCCATCTTCGGAAGAGTAATATCCGGGTATATTGGCCAGATAATCTCCCTGATCGAGCCCCAGGTCCAGGAAAAAGTTTATCCCTGTCGGAATAGTCTTGATTTTCATGGTCTTGCTCAACGACCGCGAGAGGTTGTATGCCAGGGTCAGGTTGAATCCGCCCATCGGGCCCGAAGCCACTGCGGGAGTGATCGTGATGCCTTTGTCATTTTTCTGTTCCATGAACATGCCGAAATGGTCGATCTTTCCTCCGGCTACCTGGTAGAAGGTGGAAGGCACCGTGGTGCCCTCGGTAACCTTCTCGTTGTCTGCCACTCTTTTCGCCCGGATGACCGCCCTCCTTTTCTTGAGAAGTTCCTGGTTCCTTTTCTGGACATTTTCGTAAACGAAGAAACGTTGATCCACGTAAAGACCCTCCTTCGTTCCGATGGTGGCCCCGATGGGCCTGGAAGAGATCAGGTTTTGCCTGACCTGGAAATCGGGTACCCGGGTATCCAGCTCGATCATCAGGTTTTCATAGAGATTATTGAAAAGGGCTGTCCTTTTTTCAGGATCGGGTTTCTTGTTAGGGATCAGGGACACCATGGGTTGGGCCACGGATGTGTTTACATTCCTGACAAAAACAAATGGGAAGGTGGTGGCGTCAAACCTTTTCCTTTTTTCTTCTTTTACGTCCCCTGTGTCACCCTCACCAATCCATAGGTTCTCATAAAAGTTGGCGCTGATTGAATCGTTCCAGTCCAGCTTAAAGAGGTATCCCCTGGCCAGTCCGGAATAATCGCCCGTCCCGGCTTCTTTGCCTTCATGATATTTAATGTCCGAAAAATTGACGAATAGCAGATAACTGAGTTTCAGGAGTTTTTCACCCTGATCCTTCAGGCTGGCGAATGAACGTTGGGTAGCGGAAGCAGTCAGGTAATCATTGTCGCTGGCGTTGTAAAGTCCACGCTGGCCGATCAGGTCCATCGACAGCATTCCGTCGGGCCTGCGCTCGAACCATTTGGCCACGATCTGGCGCGACAGATCGGAACGGTTGATATAGTCCAGTATCTGTCCCGCTTCCCTGGCATTTCCGATCATCAGGCGGTTTTCAGAAGTGTAATTTTCAAGGTCGATATTGACGAAACGGGTGGACAGGGTATGGTCATTGTATTTCGGTCCCACCAGCCGGATTTGTTCCATGAAACTCCTCACCGACTGGCTGATGCTCCCGGTATAATTCGCATCCGGACTGGGATCATCGATATAAATGACGGTTAGTGAAACCCTTTCGTATTTTTTCCTCTCGGTTACCGTCTGCGCGCCAACGAAAGCCAGGCAGGATACAAGCAGGATCAACGACAGCACAAGTCTTTTCATCTTCCTTAAGGTTTTTGATTCTTCCAACAATCACTTCTTGAAGCCAAAGGTAGAAAAAAAACAAACCAAATGGCTCCGCTTCGCTACGCTATTAGGGCTCGCCAAGGCTCGCCTAATAGGTCGCTGCGCTCCTAAAAGGGTCCTTCGGGACGGTCGGCAACGGCAACTCCGATACTCCCGTGTTCCTCGGCCCCGCCGGGACGGGACAGGTTACAGGCGGTCAGCAGGATCAGGGAGAGAAGGAAAACCGCGTTTTTATATCGGGACAAAATTTAATATCAGGTTTAAAAAAAACAATTCAGCCGGATCTCCGTACGGCATTTTTTAAGCTTGTCACCGACTTGGTTTCAGGCAATTTTTCACTTATCTTTACTGAAATTGATAGAACGAATGAATAAACAATGGCTGTTTTTACCGGCAATTGTCTTGCTTTGTGCCGCCGCGTGCACGAAGGAGAAGAACGAAACCCTCGAGTGGAACAAGCAGATTGCCGTTGCGTATGTCCATTCGTATGCCATTGCCATCGGAGAAGCCGTGATTGAAATGGATAACGATTCAGTACGGATTTGTTACATCAGGAGAGCCATTGATCCCATCCGGTTTTATCCTGACAGTTCGGGCTATTTCTATGTGTATGACTTTGATTGTGTAAATATAGCCCATGCCCGCCAGAAGGACCTGCAGGGGCAGGATTTATATGATTACCAGGATTCGCGCGGCAAATATGTCATCCGGGAACTGTCGGCCATGGCCCAGAGCGGCGGCGGATACGTCGAGTTCTACTGGATCAAGCCGGGTGATACCGGGGAAAAGAGAAAGCTTGGATACGTGGAACCGATACCGAACACCAATTACTTCATTGGTACGGGAGTGTATCTCGAATAGTTCCGTGACACGTGATGCGTGATTTTGGATTCGGGATATGGGATTCGGGATAATGGAAATATCTAAAATCCAACATCCAAAATCCAACATCCAATATCTAAAATCCAATATCCAAAATCCAACATCCAAAATCCAAATTTGGTAACTTAGGTTGCCTAATTTTTAAACCTATGATTACCAAATTGTCACACAAACTGCACCTTAAACCGGGACTGGTTCTCATTGGAATCGCATGCCTGATCCAGTGCAAAAGCCCTTCTCGGGAATCCCATGAATTCGATTCAGTCAGCCGTGTAACCAACGGTCAGCCGGTATCGGTCATGCTGACCAGCTACAGCACAACCTTGCTGGCTACGGGGAAGGACCAGGTTCTCCTGCGGATAGCCCTGACAGACAGCCTGAGCAGGGAAATCACTTCGGCGTCGGATTCCATCAGTGTTTGTATTTCGGGGGAGGGAAAACTGACTACGCCGGAAGGCAAGGAACTGATCTTGGTTGATGACACGGCCGGCTTGAGAATTGCGAAATCCCGGCTGGTAAACGGAACCTGCAGTTTACTGTTCAAGGCAGGCAACCAGCCCGGAAAGGTCAGGATTGAAGCCCGGTCTGGGAAATTGTGGCCCGGATCACACGAGCTGCATATCCTTCCCGGTGACTTTGCGCTGATGACACCCACCCCGTATCAGTTGCCGGCGACCGTCAAGCCCATCGACCGGATGATCGGGGCCGATATTTCATTCCTTCCCCAGATTGAGGATCAGGGCATGAAATTCTTTGAGAGCGGGCAGGAGGTGGATGCCATCAGGTTATTGGCGAGCCATGGCTTCAACTATATCCGGCTGCGGATATTTGTCAACCCAGAAAATCCTAAAGGATATGCACCCGGACAGGGTTATTGCGGCCTCGGATATACTCTGAAAATGGCTCAGAGGGTAAAGGAGGCAGGCATGAAACTCCTGCTCAATTTCCATTACAGCGATTACTGGGCCGATCCGCAGCAGCAGAATAAGCCCCTTGCCTGGGAGTACCTGGATTTCGAAATCCTGCAGGACTCGGTAAGAACATACACCGCGAATGTATTGTCGGCCTTGAAACAGCAAGGCACCCTGCCGGCCATGGTGCAGATCGGGAATGAGATCAATCATGGCCTGCTATGGCCTGACGGGCATATCAGCCGGCCCGATGAGCTGGCCGGTCTGCTCAGGGCCGGGGTTGCCGGAGTGGAAGCCGTTGATCCGGGCCTGCCCGTGATGATGCACATCGCGCTGGGAGGCCAGAACGACGAAGCTGTTTTCTGGCTCGACAACATGATCGCCCGGGGAGTCCGGTTCGATGTCATAGGGATCTCCTATTATCCCAGATGGCATGGCACATTGGAAGACCTGAA
>CAZJNQ010000077.1:6300-12677 GCA_964547475.1 uncultured Porphyromonadaceae bacterium | reverse complement strand
ATCAATATCTGGGCCAATCTTATAACTAAATGAAAAATGGTAATTTTGTCAGCCAGTATAACGAAAATTCCAATGAACCTGACTGATCGGCTGAACAACCCTGTATTCCGGCTGGTGTCGCAGGTAGCTGCAGAGGCCGGTCTGCCGGTTTTTGTGATCGGGGGATTTGTCAGGGACCTGTTGCTGGGCAGGAAATCCAAGGACATCGATTTTGTTACCGTGGGAAGCGGGATCGGGTTGGCTCGACAGGTTGCCAGCCGGTTGGGTAATTGCAAGATACAGGTTTTCAAGACCTTCGGAACGGCCTTGATCCGATACGGAGATCTGGACCTTGAGTTTGTCGGCGCCCGGCGTGAATCCTACCAACCTTCCAGCCGTAAACCGGCGGTCGAAAACGGCAGCCTGAGCGATGACCAGAACCGGAGGGATTTTACCATCAATGCTATGGCCATCAGCCTGAATTCCGCTGATTACGGCCTGCTCCTGGATCCCTTTAACGGACTGGATAATCTGAACAGCCAGATCATCCGGACTCCCCTGGATCCGGACGTAACCTTCTCGGATGATCCTCTCCGGATGATGCGTGCCATCCGGTTCGCAACCCAGCTGAGATTCCACATTGAAGAAGAGACCTTTCTGGCCATCCAGCGCAATTGCGACAGGATAAAAATTGTCGCCGCCGAGCGAATAGCAGAGGAACTTAACAAGATCATGCTGGCACCCAAGCCCTCCATCGGATTCAAGATGCTCGACGAAACCGGGCTTCTGAAACTGATATTCCCTGAGCTTCATGCCATGAAAGGGATTGAGGAAAGAAACGGTGTGCGCCACAAGGATAATTTCTATCACAGCCTGAAGGTTCTGGACAATATCAGTCCGAGGACCGATAATCTCTGGCTGCGCTGGGCTACCCTGCTGCATGATATCGCCAAACCCCTTACCAAAAGGTTCGAGCCTTCTGCCGGATGGACCTTTCACGGGCATAACCACCATGGCGCCAGGATGATACCCGGTATCTTCCGGCATCTGAAACTACCCATGAACGAAAAAATGAAATATGTGGAAAAGATGGTTAACCTCCATATGCGGCCCATCGTCCTTGCGCAGGAAACCGTGACCGATTCAGCCGTCAGAAGGTTGCTGTTCGAAGCCGGGGACGATATTGATGACCTGATGACCCTCTGTGAAGCTGACATAACTTCCGGAATCCGCGATAAGGTTGACCGTTACCTGCAGAATTTCAGCCTGGTCAGGCAAAAGCTGCTGGAGATCGAGGAAAAAGACCGTTTGAGGAACTGGCAGCCCCCTGTCACAGGTGAAGAGATCATGGCAGTTTTTGGCATTCCCCCGGGGAAGCCTGTCGGGATCATCAAGAACGAGATCCGGGAAGCCATTCTCGACGGACTGATCCATAACGACCGGACCGAAGCCTGGGAGCTGATGTTGCGAATGGGCCAGGAAATAGGCTTGATCCCGCTGGATGGCTATGAGAAACCGATCGAGTTGAAGGAAAATCCTCATGAAAACTGATCTCAAACCAGGTACCATGATCTACCCGGTCCCCGCTGTGCTGGTAAGCTGCGGGATCAAGCCGGAAGAGTATAACCTGATCACCATTGCGTGGACCGGCACCATTTGCACCACTCCTCCCATGTGCTATATCTCCGTCAGGCCGGAACGACACAGTTTTGATATCATCAACCGGACCCGTCAGTTTGTGATCAACCTGACAACCATAGAAATGGCCCGCAAGGTTGACTGGTGCGGGGTGAGATCGGGCCGCGATTTCAACAAATTCGCGGAAATGAACCTGACTCCCGGGCCGTCAAAAACCATTGAGGTCCCGGTTGTACTGGAGTCGCCCGTCAATATCGAATGCAAGGTCACCGAGACCAGAGAACTGGGATCCCATCACATGTTCCTGGCAGAGGTGACCAACATCCAGGTAAACAATAACCTGATCAGTGAAAAGAACGGAAAACTCAATCTGCTCGACTCCAGCCTCATTGCCTATGTCCACGGAAACTACTGCGTAATGGGGAAACGAATTGGCACATTCGGGTACAGCGTAGCTAAAAGAAAGTAGAAAGGAAAAAGGAAAAAGGAAAAAGGTAGGAGGGATCAATTGCGATAGCGGATATTGAGGTAGACGGGGAGATGATCGGAGTATCCGCCATGATAATAGGGTCCGAGATAGGTGCGGAAAGGACGCTGTCCCATGTATTCCTCATCATTCTCAAGAAGATAGCTGCGGCTGAAGACCTTCATTTCCACAGGCCGGGTATATAGGGAGCCTGTCGTATCCAGGAGGGAACCTGAAACGACCATGTGATCCAGCAGGTTCCATGAGCCTCTGTATTTGTAGGTTCCCTGAGGCTGCCCCGAACGGATGACCGGGGTCAGGTCGTACAAATCACCGTCTTTCGGATCAGCGGCAACCAGTAAAGCACCGAGACCGCTTGTCACACTGAGGTCTTCGGGCTCATCGTTAAAATCTCCGGTTATCACGATAAGGGCATCCGGATGGAAAGTCCGGATGGAATCCACCCGGTCCCTGATGATCCCCGCCACATGCAGGCGGAGAGGACGGCTTTCAATTTCGCCACCTGAGCGAGAAGGCCAATGACCCACAAAGAAATGCAGCGTATCGATGCCGCCCAGGGTTCCCACGGCATACAGGATATCACGCGTCCGGGCGGCCGTATCGGAGTCGAACCTGACCGGTATGAATTCCGACCGGTGCAGGGTAAAGTAACGGTACCGGTACAATAAAGCAACATCTATTCCCCTTTTGTCGGGCGATTCCTGATGCACCACGCGGTAATCCGAACCTGCCAGAGGATCTATTTTTAAAAGGTCCCCGATGACCTTTCCATTCTCAACCTCGCATAATCCCACAAGGACAGGCAGGGTGTCACCACCCAGGTCACTTACCACGCGCGCGATCTTATCCAGTTTGTCCTGATAACGAACCTGGTTCCATTGCTTCTCGCTTCCGGGCAGGAACTCACTGTCATCGATAGCCGGATCATCTTCCGTATCAAACAGATTCTCAACATTATAAAACATGACACGGTAAAAGGGATTTGGATCACCGGTCACCACCGGCTTGTTCTTTTCACAGGAACCAGCCAGCAGCAAGGGTACCACGGCAATAAAAATGAATATTCTCATAACGGTTTCCTCGCTAATCCTCACAACTCCTTTCTCCTTCCTCCTTTCTCCTTTCTCCTTAAAGTCTATTTTTCCACTCTTTCGAACGCCCCGATGTCCGGTCCCTTGTCAGAGAACCGGGAATTACCGAGCATATCCCTGGGAAAGTAGCTGGAGTAATGCATATCGGCCTTGTCCTGGGCAGGACTTAACGAATCGAGCCGATAATCCCAATGAACCTGCGAAATAAAGCGGGGATCCACATTTTTTACGAGAGCTTTCCAATGTTCCGGATCATCGGTGCTCAGGGTATCCACCCTGACAAGGCAATGATCGAAAAAATAATTGAAGGTGCCGGGAACGGGCTGGTTATTGATCGTATTCTCATACCCGATCTCCATCTGGCGGTTGCCGGTAATGATGCAGTTCGCAAAAAGGGCATTGTTCAGTGGATAGACGTATGCCGTGCCCTCATACACATAATAATTGTTCAGGATGACGGCCGGTTCGGTCCGGGCGGCCCCCCAATGGTTTGAAATGGTGCAATGGTAGAATTCGTAGGATCCTCCCAACGTCAGTGCAACACACCAAAGGCCGCAATCGGCAATCACGCAATTGCTGGCCAGGATCGTCGAACTCTGCGCGTAGATACCGGCGACCGACATGTTCTCGATCCGGGTATCCGACAGTGTCAGGGTTGGTTTTGAAACACTGGCAATCGTATCGATCTGTATGCCTTTCATCCCGTTTTTGATGACGGCATGCCGGATCTCGTTATCGAGGCTTCCGTTCAGGAAATGGATCCCTCCAAGAATATAGGTGCTGCCGTTCTCGTATTCGATCCAGGCTCCCCATTGCCCGGGTATGCTGTCATACATGTGTTCAAGCCGGTCCCCCTGGAACCAGACAGGGTCTTCCAGGGTACCCGTTACCTTGAGGGTGCCTTTGACCAGCATGGATGATCTCTTATGAAAATGAATACGCGTGCCGGGCCCGATGGTCAGGGTGTTCAGCGAGTCAACCACCATGGAATTGTAGACCAGGTACGGCTTGTCATTGATCCATCGCTGGGTCTCCAGGATTTCGCCATTGATCAGGTGCACGTCCTGCCCGAAAGCCACCAGGTCGACATCCTGTGTATTTCCATTGGTCTCAAACACAACCGAATCCTGCACGACCATCGGATTGTTCAACCCATTGGGATCCAGGGTGACTGCCACAAAGATGAAGATACTGTCGTACCCCGGTATTTCAACATCCTCAAGTTCGTTGACAGCCCGGCCGTTGATGTTCAGGCGGAAAGGTGAACCGGGCGACTGGGCCAGCGCGATCCGGTCGATAACGACAGGCAAGGCACGCGTATTGTAAACCCTGAAATTCCGGGTGGTCGATCCCACCGTGGTAAAAATCGTATCAAACAGGACCGTGTCAGTCGAAAATGCCAGTTTGGCATCCGGATCGGTGATCGGGTCATTCTTCTCGCATGACAGGATCACTAAACCGGTGAGGATCGGGATGAATATCCGGGAGAAAGGTTTCATGCACTCGTCATATCAGGGTTAAAAATAGGCATTCGGGATCAAGTTTAATAAAAACGCACGGATCGGATGAAAATGATGTAGCGGGTGAAATTCCTACATTTGTCAGGAACTGAAAACTTTCCTGTAAATGAATAAAACTGTCGTCATGGGATTTATTGCCTTATCCGGAGTCCTGGGATCGTGCCAGCGGCCTTTGAATGCCGATCTGATCATCCGGAATGCCAAAGTCTATACGGTTGATGAAAGTTTCTCCCTGTGCGGAAGCTTTGCCGTGGTGGATGACACTTTTGCCGCCGTGGGCACCGACCGCGCCATTTTACGGAAATATAAGTCCGACCGGATCATCGATCTGGCCGGACAACCGGTCTACCCCGGCTTTTACGATGCCCATTGCCATTTTACCGGATATGCGGATAATTTAAGGAAAGCCGACCTGGTGGGCACGCTGAGTTTCCAGGAGGTATGCCGGCAGCTCACTGAACATCAGAAAAATTTTCCGTCGGCATGGGTATTGGGGCGGGGATGGGATCAGAATGACTGGCCTGAAAAAAAATTCCCTGACCGGAGGGATCTTGACCTGTTGTTTCCCGATAAGCCGGTTTTCCTGATCCGGATCGACGGGCATGCAGCCATTGTCAATTCCATCGCGCTGGAGATGGCCGGTATTACGATCAATACAAAGGTTGAAGGCGGTGAGGTGATACAGGAAAATGGCCGGATCACCGGAGTGCTGATCGACAATGCCATGGACCTGGTGAGCAGGCTCGTCCCGGAATTGTCCGACGGGGAGTTCACCCAGGCACTAATGCAGGCACAGGAAAACTGTTTTGCGGTGGGACTGACCACGGTGGCGGATGCAGGAATCAACTATCCGACCGCACAGTTAATCGACCGTCTTCATCAGGATAAAAAACTGAAAATGAGGATCTATGCGATGCTTTCGCCCACCCGGGAAAATATCGATAACTACGTCTCAAAGGGAGTATACAAGACAGACCACCTGACCATACGTTCCGTTAAAATATATTCGGATGGTGCCCTGGGTTCCCGCGGAGCTCTATTGTTCGAACCCTACAGTGATGCTCCCGGGAAAACCGGGTTCCAGGTGACAAGCACGGATTACCTAAGGCAGATATGCCGGATGTGCTACGATGCGGGCTACCAGGTGGCCACTCATTGCATCGGGGACAGCGCCAACAGGCTGATGCTGAACATCTATAAGGATTTTCTCAAAACCAGGAATGATCTACGGTGGAGGATCGAGCATGCCCAGATCGTGCATCCTGAGGATTTCAGACTGTTTGGTGACTATTCAGTCGTTCCATCGGTACAAACCACTCATGCCACTTCCGACATGAGCTGGGCCCCAAGTCGCGTAGGTCCGGAAAGGATCCGCGGAGCCTATGCCTATAAACAACTCCTGGAACAGAACGGATGGATTCCCAACGGCAGTGATTTCCCCATCGAACAGATCAATCCGTTGTTTGGCTTCTTTGCCGGTTTTGCGCGAATGGACCAGGACGGCAGACCCGAAGGCGGCTGGCAAACTGAGAATGCCCTGACCCGCGAAGAGTGCCTGAAAGCCATGACGATCTGGGCTGCCCGATCGTGCTTCGAAGAAAAGGAACGGGGAAGCATCGAGCCCGGCAAGAAAGCTGATTTCGTGGTGCTGGAAGAAGACAT
>CAZJNQ010000077.1:0-6200 GCA_964547475.1 uncultured Porphyromonadaceae bacterium | reverse complement strand
TCGCTGATCTGCCCGGTCTATATTGCCGAAATCGCTCCCGCGCGGATCCGTGGACGCCTGGTTGCCTTTTACCAGTTTTCCATCGCCCTGGGTATCCTCACCGCCTATTTTGTGAATGCCGGCCTTCTCAGCCTATCGGTTTTCGATAGTTTCCATCCATCCGGTTTCCTGAAATGGATCATCACCGACGAAGTCTGGAGATCCATGTTCGGCAGTGGGATGATACCGGCGGTACTCTTCATCATCCTGGCTTTCACTGTTCCTGAAAGCCCGCGCTGGCTGGCTCTCCATGGCAAGCAGGACAAGGCCTCCTCCGTTCTTTCAAGGCTGGATCCCACAATTTCATCTGACCGGCATCTCCTCACCGTCAGGGAAGTCGCTGCCGGCCAAAAAACCGAACGCCTATCCATTAAGACCATTATTAAAACCGGTTTCGGCCCGATCCTGCTGATCGGGATCGCACTGGCCATGCTGCAGCAGCTCAGCGGGATCAATGCCATCCTGTATTATGGCCCGCGGATTTTGGAAAATGCAGGCTTCAGCCTGAGCAGCGCGCTTGGAGGACAGGTCGTCATTGGCGTGGTCATGGTGGCATTCACTCTCCTGGCCATCTGGAAAGTGGACCGGTGGGGCCGGCGGCCTATGCTTTTGTTGGGTGCATCGGGCGCGCTTTTATCCCACCTGATTATCGGCATCCTTTTTTATAATGGTGTCGACCAGGGAATTACCATGCTCATATTTATCCTGATATTTATCGCCTGCTTCGCCTTCTCCTACGGTCCGGTCACCTGGATCTATCTTTCCGAGATCTTTCCCAACCGGATCCGCGGCCGGGCGATGTCAATCGCCACCCTTTTACTGTGGAGCACCAATGCCTTGCTCGGCCAGATGGTCCCCCTGATGCTTGAGAAATTCAACACGGCTTATACATTCTGGATTTTCGGGTTATTCTGTATACCGACCATTCTCCTGGTCTGGAAGGTCCTGCCGGAAACCCGCGGCAAGACTCTCGAGGAAATCGAAACCTTATCCAAATGATTAAAAATAAATTACGCTTGTGCCTGCTGCCGATGCTCTTGTTGCAGATAACTGCCGCTATGGGGCAACAACCGGATCCCATCGGGAAGAATGAGTATATCGTCCAGGGATTTGGGAAGAAGGTATCGGGACTGGATTTCACTTATCATTCCTCTTTGCCCGGTATTGACCAGGCCCTCCTGGTTCGCGCGCTGGACGGCAAACAGGGCATGGTATGGGAAAGTGAACCGGTGCCTGTACGGCTCAAGGGGAAATTCATCCATGTAGTCTGGCTGGGAGCGGTTGGGGCAAACCTGGGAAACGTTCAGATGGACCTGGCCGTTGATGGCCAGCCTATGTTTTCCTTTTTCACGGAACCGCGAAAAAATTGGGATAATGAGCTGCCGGATGGCTGCCGCCTGAGTTTCAGGGCTACCCTCGTGGACGGCCCCGGTGATCTGTTCGGCTTCTTCTTCCTCCGGTTGCCGGTGGACCGGGTCACTCCGGGGCAGGCGGTGAGATTGGCCGTCACAGCCTCTAAAAGCAACAGCCAGGCCTGGTATATGACCTTTCAGTCAAAGATTCCTACCGGACTGACATTCAAACCATTTCCCGCACTGAAAAGAGTATCTGGATCGTTGGTTCAGCCCGTTGCCGTTCAGGTGATCTGGTTTGGCCAGCCTGAAAAAGCCACGCTGAAAATCAATAGCAAGATTGCCAAAGCTTTTAATCTTGATTTCGGAGTCAATCAGTTTACGGTTCACATACCTGCCGTTGAACAACCAACCCGGTACACCTTTCTGTTGGAAACCAGTGGATTGACTCAGAAAGACGTCGTTGTTCTCCAACCTGTCAGGCACTGGCAGGTCAACTTTGTTCAGCATACCCATACCGATATCGGGTATACCCGGCCACAGACCGAGGTCCTGGCCGAACATGTGAGGTACATCGATTATGCTCTCGACTATTGCGACGCGACTGACGCGTACCCGGATCCTGCCCGCTTTCGGTGGACCTGTGAAAACTCCTATGCCGTTGAACAATACCTGCTAACCCGTCCGGCCGATCAGGTCAGCCGGTTGAAAGAGAGAATCCGCCAGGGCAGGATCGAGGTCACGGGGATGATCTTCAATTTCGATGAAACCCCGGATGAACAGACTTACGCAGCTTCCCTGGATCCTGTCCGGCTCTTTTTCCGGGAAGGCATTCCCGTAAAAACCGCGATGCAGAACGACGTGAACGGCTTCGGCTGGTGCCTGGTTGACTATTTCAAACCCCTCGGTATCCGTTATGTCAACATGGGCATCAACAATCACCGTGCCCTGTTGCCCTTCGACAAACCCACCGCCTTCTGGTGGGAGTCCCCGTCAGGCAACCGGGTATTGGCTTACCGGGCCGAACATTACATGATCGGGAATACCCATCTCGGGATCCACAGCCAAAACTTCGACTATTTTGAAACCAACCTGATGTCCTATCTTGAAGGATTGGCAGGGAAAGGATATCCCTACAACATCATCCCTCTTCAGCACTCCGGATATCAAACCGATAATTCACCACCATCCACTCTGGCCTGCGACCTGATCCGTCAATGGAACGAAATCTATGAGTGGCCGAAACTGAAAACAGCCACCGTAAGTGAGTTTTTCGAAGTCCTGGAATCGGGCCACGCAAGGGAGCTGCCGGTTTACCGCGCCGCATGGCCCGATTGGTGGACAGACGGTTATGCAACCGCTGCCCGCGAAGCGGCGGCCGTCCGTGAGGCCAAGGCTGAGATCATTGCCTTCCAGGGAGCGCTCTCCATCGCTTCGCTGGCCGGGATACCCTTATCGGAAGAAATACCGGAACGGATTCATGAAGTGAACCGCGCCCTTCAGTTTTATGATGAGCACACGTTCGGTTTTGCCGAAAGTGTCACCGCTCCGCTGAGCGAAAGCACGCTTGACCAGAGAGGCATAAAAGAATCTTATGCCTGGGAAGCGTTCAGAAGAACCAGAACCCTGGGTGAGGAAGCCATGGGCCTTTTGCAAACCCTGATCAGCCGCGACACACTCTGCCCTACTCTTACCGTCATTAATACACTCAACTGGCCCCGCTCCGGGATGGCGGAAATCTATATTGATCACCAGATCCTGCCGGCCGGCAAATCTTTCAGGATCACCGGTACAGATGGTAGTGCGGTTCCCGTGCAAGCCCTCGCTCACCGTTCCGACGGAACCTACTGGGGGATCTGGGTTACTGATATTCCACCGATGGGGTATAAAACATACAGGGTCGAGGTGGATCTGGCCAAAGATGTCAGATCGGTGCCGGTCCTTCAGGACAGGATGGAAGTTATTGAAAATGAGTATTACAGAGGTACTATCAACGCAGCAACGGGTTCCCTGTCGCAACTATATGACAAAGAACTGAGTCTCGAACTGGTTGATTCCTCGGCTCCCTGGAAAATGGGACAATTTGTGCATGAGGTGCTGGGTAACCGTTCTCAGATGGAAAGCCGCACCCTGACGGATTTCTCCCGCCATCCGCTGGATTCCGTCTGGTTTGAGGCTTATGAGGAAGGTCCCGTCTGGAACACCGTCCGGTTCAAGGGAGAATCCGGGGCTACGGTGGCCCCAGCCGGTTTTGTTCTGGAAATGAGGCTGTTCAATACCTGCAAAAGGATTGATTTCGTTTATACGATCAGGAAGAAACTGGAATCCGATCCGGAATCCATCTATATCTCTTTCCCCTTTCTGCTGCCGGGAGGAAAAATTTTCTGCGATGTGCAGGGAGGGATCCTGGAAGCGGGGGTTAACCAGATTCCGGGCTCAGCCACCGATTGGAACTCGGTGCAGAATTTTGCCTCGGTAAGAAACTCCTCGGCCCAGATCCTGCTGAGCAGCGACCGGATACCCCTGATGCAATTCGGTGGCATCAACACGGGCCGATACCGGTATGGGGCGAAACCGGCCACCACCTATATCTACGGCTGGCCCATGAATAATTACTGGACCACCAATTTTAACGCCGACCAGCGCGGGGAACTGACCTTCACCTATACCCTGACATCCGCCGCTGATACCGGCAATCTCCTGGCCACCCGGTTTGGCTGGGGAAACCGTATCCCGCTCCTGGCCAGGGTACTGCCTTCCGGCCAGCCAAACGGCAAAGCGCTTGAAGTTTCCTTTCTGACAATCGAACCTGCCAATCTTCTCCTGGTCAATGCTAAACCGGATGCTAACAGTCGTTCGGTTATCCTTCAGGTAAGGGAAGTTGCAGGCAGGAGAGCTGAGATCAAGGTGGAAGGAGAAAGGAGGAAGGAGAAAGTGATTTCGGAGGTGGATGTGATTGGAAGGCTAGTTGGGGATGGAGCGGAACCCATCGTTTTCAACCCTTATGAATCTAAATTCATCCAGGTTAAAATACATGTACCATGAGATCTTTCAGGTTTTTATACTCGCTTTTTATTGGTATTCTGATATTTGCCTCTCCGGTTGCCATGGGAGGGATACGGATTACCTTGTCAGATGAGTTGGCTCCCCTGTATCCTGATACGAAGATCGGCAAACCGGTGACCAGTTATCAGGTTGATGCGGCCCGGGGCACAATAGCGTCGGTGCATATCCTGATCAACGGATTGACCACGAACCGCGAGCTGAATATCAGGGTAAAGGAAAAAAGCACAAAGGAGCCGGTATATCAGGTTTACAGGCTCATTGATGTGCCTGTGACGGAGAATACGGGACTCGACAGCCGGACCGAGAAATTCAGCGGACAGACCAATCCCTATGTTATCCGGAGGGCGCCTTTCCGGATTTATGAGGCCATGGATCCGGTGCTGTTTCCCTTGAAGGTCAAAGCCGAAACCGAAGCGTACCGGCTGGAAATACCTGTAACCTATTCCACGGAAACGGGAGTCCACGTTTACACGATACAGGTGACGGCCGGGGGTGCCACCAGAAGTCTCAGTTTCACCGTCAACGTGCATCCGGCGCAGGTACCGGAGCTGAAAGACGCCCACCTGAACTATGTCAACTGGCACAGCAACCAACGGATTGCCGCCGACCATTCGGTCGAGATCTGGAGCGATCCGTTCTGGGCCGTTCTCCGTAATTACGCGAAGCTGATGGCCAAGGGCAGGCAGAACACCTTCTGGTTCATCTGGAGTGATTATTTCCGGTACAATCCCGACGGAACGGTTGCTGAATTCTATGGCGACCGGCTCGAACGATACATCCGCACATTTCTGGATGAGAACCTCACCACCATACAGGGAGCGCCCTTTGCGCGCAGGCGCAACTGGGAATCGGACGCTTTCCTGCTGGCTGTTCCCGCTGAAGGAGGGAAAGAGATTCCGATGCTGTCGGAGGAAGGCCTTAAGATATTCAGGGAGATGGCCGGCCATATCCTGCCGCTGCTGAAAAAGAACGGGTGGGATAAATTTTGGGTGCAGGGGATCTTTGACGAGCCGACTGAGGAATATATCGAACGGTACAAGGCAACCGCAGCAGTCCTGAAAAGCCTCGATCCGGGAATCCGGATACTGGAAGCAACCATGACCGTAAGCCTGGCCGGAACTGTTGATTGCTGGTGCCCGCAGGTGCAGGAATACCAGGCTCATCAGGCATTTTTTAAGGAACGTCAGTCGGCAGGGGACGAAGTGTGGGTATATACCTGCCTGATCCCCGGCGGCCCCTGGATCAACCGGCTGGTCGACCAGGACAGACTCCGGCAGGTATATGTGGGATGGGCATGCGCCAAATATGACCTGCAGGGATTCCTGCATTGGGGATTGAATCACCACAGCGGCAAGCCGTTTGAGGAGCTGGTCAGGCAGCATGGCGATTCAACAAACTTCTTGCCGGCAGGTGATTCGCATATCATCTACCCGGGTGAAAAAGGTCCACTTTCAAGCCTGCGGTACGAAGCCCACCGTATCGGCATGGAGGATTATGAATTGTTGATCCGGTTGAAGAAAACCAATCCGGCCCTCGCTGACGAACTGATCGGAAAACTGTTCCGGGCATTTGATCAGTATAGCACGGATGTAGCTGAGTACAGGAGAGTTAAGGCGGAGCTCTTGAGAGTGATGAGTGATGAGTATGGATTCTGGAAATTGGATACTGGACACTGGATTTTGAATTTGAGTGTCCGTGCCTGAAAAACGTTGACCGTTTTCAACCCTAAAAATTGGTTAAAAA
>CAZJNQ010000076.1:0-13233 GCA_964547475.1 uncultured Porphyromonadaceae bacterium | reverse complement strand
ACATAGGGAAGATCCTCAACGGATACCGCGACCATCAGTTTCTTGCCGGAGGGATTGTTTTTGATCTCAGGCATGATGCTTGCTTCCGCATCGTCAACAAACCATCGCTGGTACATTTTGTCATAGGTGCCGTCCTCACGGATCTTTTTCAGGAAGAGGTTGAATTCGTCTCTCAGGGCGCGGTTCTTCTTGTCGAAACCCAATCCCAGGGGCATGGAGAATACGTCGTCGCTTAGGATGGCCAAATCAGCATTGTGCTTGAGGATCAACCTGGCTGTTATCAGGTCGAACATGGCTGCATCGATCTTGCCCGTTTTCAGTGACAGCATCATGTCGGCGGTGTTGTCATAGAGGAAGACCTGGGCTTTGGGATAGTGTTCCGCCATGAAGGCATCGTGAACCGTGCCCGAAAAGATCCCTACTCTTTTGTCGGCTATATCGTCCAGTTTGGAAAGCAAGGCGGTTGGCGGTTTTTCAATGTTCTCGCTTCTCGCAATGATGCTGATGCCTGAATCGTGATAGGGGTCGGAGAAATCAACCATTTTCTCCCTTTCCTCGGTGATCATCATCTGGCACGTGGTTAAATCAATCTTTTTCGATGCCAGCGAAGCCAGCATGGCGCCGAACTGAAGGTCAACCGGCACGAATTCCTTGCCCAGGTAAGCGGCAAACCGCATGGGAAGCTCGATGTCAAAGCCGGCCAGCACCCCGTCCTGCAGGATGGTGGAGGGCAAGCCACCGTCGCTGACAACGCCGACCCTGAGGGTGCCATTGCCCCCGGCATTCGGGATTTCGGGCATCCGGGTATCTCCCTTGACCATCCACCGGTCGATCATGTCCTCATGAACACCGTTCTCCCGTATCTCCTTTAAAAAAGCATTGAATCGGATTCGCAGGGTATCGTTTTCCTGATTAAAGGCCGCCGCAATCTCGGCAAAGAATACATCCTGCGCCACCACGTCCAGTCCCGGATTCTTGGAGAACACATCCGGCAGGCTGGCATGGTCGAAATAGGCAACGTCAACCTTGTCCTGGTTGAGGGCTACCAGCATGTCAGAAACATTTTGATATCGGAGGATGGTGGCATCCGGATGGTGTTGCGTGGCATAATTGTCATGGCACGAACCCAGAAGAACGCCGATCCGTTTATCCAGGACATCTTCAAGACCCTTCATCATGAGCCCGGTACCCGGTTCCGGCTCCCGGCCGCCATGGCTACAGGCAGCCAGGAAGAGGAGGCCGGTCAGTAGAACAGAGTGGATGCGGTTTTTCAACAGAGTTATTTAATTGGCAGTATATATCCCAGTGTCAGGTCGTAATAGCTGGTGGATTCGTAGGTGTCAAAATATTGATTGACGGAAACCACGAATGAGTCACCCCTTCTGCAACTCCTGGCCAGTGAAATACCGAGGTTGCTGAACACGCCCGCATAAGGAGTCAAAACACTCTGGTTGTTGACAATATCTTTGTCATTTCCGAAATCAAATCCGACAACATAACCCGGCAGAAGGGCGAGTTTATCCGTAAGCCTGAACTTCACCCGTGTTTCAAATCCGATCAGTCCACCCATGTAACCTTTGTAAGATTTATCCTGGGCGTAATCATAATCCTTAAAAGTGCTGTAATCAACCACCCCCAACAAACCCACATTAAAATCCACCATGGGTATGGGTTGTTTGCGTATGAACCACCATGTGGCAGAGCCGATAAAGCTGGGTGAGGTGGCATTTTTGTTTAGCAGATTATTGGCTTCCTGATCATAGATGTCATAATAGAATTGACCTTCCAGATCGATTATGCCTTTGATCGAGCCACCGATTTTAGCGGTAGCTCCGAAAAAGGTGTTCCCGGCTTCAGGGCCTACCATAAGTGCGAGGCCGCTCTTGCCAAAATCAAGGAATGGAGACACTTGTCCGACAACCGGCATGGCGAGGCCGATTATCAGCAGGAATGATAACAGCTTTTTCATGGTTTAAGTTTTTAGGTTGTTGATAGCTCAAAAGTACATCTTTAGCACGAGTAATAAGAAGTTGCAGAGCAGGTTCTCTGGCCCTGCCCAGTCAGGAAACGGGGTTGACGGAGGCTGTCCGGCGGAGCGACATCATGGTTTCAAACTGTTTTGCTGCAGCGTGATCAGCGGTTATTTCAGTATGAGCTCGATAACCGGTATCTCAACATTGGGCTTGAGCACTGGTAATTGCAGAATGGCTTCGTTTTCTTTCGCGGCTTCGTTGAGCCAGGTGGTGTTCTTTGTGTTGGATACGGCGATTTCCGAAGCATCATGCAGGAACTGTGCATATTTGATCTTGCCTGCATAACCTTCGAGACTTATATGATCCAAAGGCCAGGCCAGTAGATGGATATAGAGCCGTTTAGTCTGCGGATTATAGGTGAGGATGGAATTGGCCGGAGCCTTGAACTCATCCGGAGCCTGGGTGCAATGATAAATGGAACGGCCGTTCACCTTCATCCATTGGCCCATGGCGGCTAACCGTTCCTGCGCCCTGTAATCAATGGTTCCACGACCCGTGGGTCCCACATTCAGTAAAAGGTTACCACCCTTGCTCACCGTTTCGGCCAGGAGCTCGATCAACTGCCTGCTGTCCTTCCAGGTTGATTCATCGCGTCCATAACCCCAAACTCCTGAAAAGGTCTGGCAGGCTTCCCAGGGAACGCGTTTGCCGTTCACCTGAACCCATTCGGCAGGCTTATACTGTTCAGGGGTTTTAAAATCCCATCCGCCTTCAACGTCCTCCAAATTCAGCCGGTCATTAACCATGATTCCGGGCTGAAGTTCCCTTACCATCTTAAGCAGGTTCTCGGAATCCCAGTCCTTTCGGGATTTTCCGTACTCGCCGGTAGGGAAGGAATAATCAAGCCAGATAATATCAATCTTGCCATAATTGGTCAGGAGTTCGGTAACCTGGTTTCTAACATACAAACGGTATTTATTCATATCCCGGTTCCGGTTGACACTGTCATACTCAGCCTTGGTTTTGCAACTCCGGGGATGGGCCCGGTCGATTGTGTAATCCGGATGGTGCCAGTCGAGCAGGGAATAGTAAAATCCCACTTTAAGGCCTTCAGCCCGGAAAGCATCTACGAATTCCCTGATCAGGTCCCTTTTGATCGGGGTGTTGGTCGACTTGTAATCCGTGAATTTCGAGTCGTACATGCAGAACCCTTCGTGATGCTTGGCGGTCATCACGGCATATTTCATGCCTGCATCTTTCGCCATTTTTGCCCACTCGCGGGGATTGTACAGATCGGGATTGAAAAACTCGAAATACTGCTGGTATTTTTCTTCACTGATCCGTTCACTCTTTTTCACCCATTCGCCGCGGGCAGGCTCGGCGTAAAGGCCGAAATGGATGAACATCCCGAAGCGGTCATCGGTCCACCACTTCATGCGGGCCATTTTCTGTTCTTCTGTTTCTTTCGGAAGCTGCGCTACCGATACCGGGAAATTAACGGCCAGACAGGCCAGAACTACCAATGCTTTAACAAGGGTTTTCATAAGGGGTTGAATTTTAGGTTTATTATTGTTATAAGGAAATGCTTTAGCGGTTGTGATATCCTCCCGCCCTGTTTTAAAACCTTCCCTCACGGCTTATAAAATTAAAATTTTTGCAGCTTCCCTGCCCTCCGGCCATTGCTTATTTGCTGGTCGATTCCACATTCTTTTTGAGTATTTTCGTTTCACATTCGAACCTCTGCGCCCAAATGAAACCCGCTCTCCGGCGATATTTGCCTCCGATTTTTGTTTTTCTGGTTTCCTTTGTTACCTATGTCTTGAGCCTTGAGCCTTCGGTTTCCTGGTGGGATTGCGGGGAGTTCATCGCCGCGTCAGCCAGGCTCGAAGTGGGCCATCCTCCCGGGGCTCCGCTGTATCTTCTACTGGGTCGTTTTTTTGCACTCTTTGCCCCGGATGCCGCTCATATCGCCTTGATGATCAACCTGATGTCTGCTCTGGCCAGCGCTGCAACGGTCCTGTTTCTGTACTGGACCATTTTGATGCTTCTGGAAAAAAGCCAAAGGGTTCAAGGTTTCAAGGGCACCGGGGAAGACAACCGGTTCGAAATCCCTGAGTCCCCATGCCCTCGTACCCCGATGCCCCTGACCACAGTCCTGGCAAGCCTGGTGGGTTCCCTCGCCTATGCGTTCACGGATACGTTCTGGTTCTCGGCGGTGGAAGGGGAAGTGTATGCTTTGAGCTCTTTGTTTACGGCCGTGGTTTTTTGGGCGATCCTCCGATGGGAGCGTGAGGCGGAACAGGCGGGATCGATGCGCTGGATCCTCCTGATCGCTTTTCTCATGGGTCTGTCGATCGGGGTTCATCTGCTGAACCTGCTGGCCATCCCGGCAATTGTCCTGATCTGGTATTTTAAAAAGAACCCCGGACCCACGTGGAAGGGAATCCTTAAGGCTTTACTGGGATCCTTGCTTATTCTTGGTTTTGTTGTTTATTTGCTGATCCCGGGTGTGGTATTGCTCGGCTCCTGGTTTGAGCTTTTCTTTATCAACCTGTTCGGTTTACCTTACGGAAGCGGGCTGATCGCATATGCCTTGCTGGTTGTTTCAGGTTTGATTTGGGGCATCAGGGAGTCCCACCGCCGGGGATCGGTGATCTGGAACACGGCTCTTTTGTCCCTTGCTGTCATGCTAATCGGGTATTCCTCCTATGTCTTGATAATCATCAGGGCCTCCGCCGATCCCCCGATGAACCAAAGCCGGCCCGACAACGTCTTCAGCTTGCTGTCCTACCTGAACCGGGATCAGTATGGCCAGCGGCCTCTTCTGTATGGCCCGTACTACGTTGCCTCCCCGGTGAGCCAGAAACCCGGCAAAGCGGTTTACGGAAAAGCGGACGGCCGGTACAAAGTGGTGGACCATGCCTGGAAACCGGTCTACGACAAGAGTCTTTATTCCTTTTTCCCTCGCATGTGGAACAACGGTCAGGAACATGCCGCGATTTACAACGAGT
The DNA here is from genome assembly GCA_964547475.1 of uncultured Porphyromonadaceae bacterium. Classification (GTDB taxonomy): domain Bacteria; phylum Bacteroidota; class Bacteroidia; order Bacteroidales; family UBA12481; genus UBA12481. Next base: position 8,249 of record CAZJNQ010000076.1, on the reverse strand, counting down.
GGGGAGGCGTGAAAGGCAGGCCGGTCAGGACCACCGGCCCCGATGGAAAAACCATCACGGTCAACAAACCCACCTTTGTTGAAAATATGCGGTTCTTTTTCGGATACCAGCTGGGTCATATGTATTTCCGTTATTTCATGTGGAATTTCGCCGGCCGGCAAAATGATACCGAATCGCAGGGTGGTATCCGGAATGGGAACTGGATCAGCGGGATCGGATTTGTTGATTCGTGGAGACTCGGTCCGCAGAAACAGCTTCCCGATGCGGCAAAACACCAGGAATCAAGGAACACCTATTTTTTCCTGCCCCTGCTTCTCGGAATAGCCGGAGCAGTCTGGCAGGGGCGCCGGAGCCGGAAAGATTTCCTGGTCGTGCTGACCCTGTTTGTTTTTACCGGCATTGCCATCGTGGTTTACCTGAACCAGTATCCCAACCAACCCAGGGAACGCGACTATTCCTACGCGGCGTCCTTTTATGCATTTGCCATCTGGATAGGACTCGGAGTATATTGGATACGGGATATGGGATATCGGATACGGGATATTGGATATCCAAAATCATCACGCGTCACGCGTCACGCATTACGAATAGGTGAAATTGTGGGTCTGGCTACAGTAGCCGTTCCCATCCTGCTCCTCACCCAAAATTTTGACGATCATGACCGTTCGAACCGTTACGTTGCGAGGGATTTCGCTTATAATTACCTGAATTCCTGCGCTCCCGGTGCCATCCTGTTCACCAATGGGGACAATGACACTTTCCCGCTCTGGTACGCACAGGAAGTCGAAGGGATCAGGAGGGATGTCCGTGTCATCTGCATCCCTTACCTGGCCTCCGACTGGTACATAGACCAGATGAAAAAGAAAGCCTATGATTCCGGTCCGGTGCCGTTCAGCCTTTCACGGGAGGATTATGGCCCGGGTAGGAATGATTATATCCCTGTTTATGAACGTGTTGGCCAGCCGGTGGAATTGCGCGAGATCATTCGTTTTGTAGGAAGCGATCACCCCGATTCGAAACTTCTCCTGGAAGACGGCACAAAACTCAGTTATGTCCCGGCCAAAAAAATCACCCTGGACGTCGACAGGCAGAAAGTCCTGTCGACCGGAACGGTACCGCCCGAGGATGCCGGCCGGATCGTCACGCAGATGAACTGGGAGATCCATCGCGGAGCCCTTTATAAAAATGACCTGATGATCCTCGACCTGATTGCTCAAAACAACTGGGAAAGGCCTGTTTATTTCACCTCGATAACCCATTCGAACATTCTGGGATTGCAGCAGTATTTCAGGCTCGAAGGCTTTGCCTACCGGTTGGTGCCCATTCCGAGCGGGGATGCAACCGGTTATACTGCCGGTATCAATACCGCTATCCTGTTTGACCGGCTGATGAACACTTTTCGGTGGGGGAACATTGATAACCCGGATGTGTTCATTGACTCAAACACTTACCGGACAACCCTGATCCTGAGGCTTCGCAAGCAATTTGCCGATCTGGCTGATCAGCTGCTTGCCGATGGCAAGAGGGATTCCGCCCTGATGGTGCTCGACCGTGCGGGTGAAATCCTGTCTCCTCCCCGGTTTCGAAATGATGTTTACACCCCTGCCCTGGTTGAGGTCTATTATAAAGCCGGTGCCTGTGATAAGGGAAATGAAATGATATTGAGCTACGTGGAGGACCTGAGGCAGGATCTGGCTTACATTATCAGTCTGGAGAATAAAGTGGGTGCCCTGCAGGATGCAGAAGCCGAACAAAACCTGGCCATCCTGGCTGAACTGGTCAGGCTGGCTGATTTTTACGCACAGGAGGAAACAGGGGCTTTCATTGACCAGGTGATCAGCAAACTCAGGGAGGCCGGATCATGAACATACTCAAGCATCTTGAAGCAGCGTTGTTTGTGAAGCCTCCTGCGTGGTTCCGCATGCTGTCGGTACGCACGGCCTGGAGGATCCCGACGGAGGAAAAACTCCTTTTCCTGACTTTTGATGATGGACCGGTTCCGGGTAATACGGAATGGATCTTGTCTGAACTGAAGCAAAGGGAAGCCAGGGCAACCTTTTTCTGTACCGGGGACAATGTTCAATCCCATCCGGCCCTCTATCAACGGATCATGGAAGAAGGCCATGACACCGGCAACCATACAATGGGGCATCTGGATGGTTACCGGACGGGTATCCGGAGGTATGTCAGGGATGTTTATCAGGCCGGCGGGTTTATTGATTCGAAACTTTTCCGGCCGCCTTACGGCCGGATCAGGCCATTCGCCGGGAGGATCCTGTCGTCACGTTTTTACGTCGTACTTTGGGATATCCTGAGCATGGACTATGATACGGAGCTTCGGCCGGAGAAGGTCCTGGACCATGTGCTTTCGGCCATCCGTCCCGGCAGCATCATTGTTTTTCATGATAACCGGAAAGCGCGGAAAAACCTGGAGTATGTCTTGCCCCGGGTGCTTGATGCCTGCAGGCAACAGGGCTTTAAGTTTGTACCTTTAACGCCATATTTGCCATAGTTTTTAAAACGATCATAACTGTTAAACGGATACCTGCATGAATGTCCTGCTGATCGGATCGGGCGGCCGCGAGCACGCACTGGCCTGGAAAATCGCTCAAAGCCCATTGCTCACGAAGCTTTACATCGCTCCCGGGAATCCCGGGACGGCTCTTTGCGGAACGAACGTATCCATACCCCCTGATAATTTTCCTGCTCTGGCACAGTTTACCCGGAAAGAAAACGTCCAGTTGATCGTCGTGGGACCCGAGGATCCCCTGGTCAAAGGGATCGTTGATTTTTTCCGCGACCAGGAGGATCTTGACTGGGTCACCTTCGTCGGGCCCGACAGCGAAGGGGCCCGTCTGGAGGGATCGAAAGATTTTGCCAAGCAATTCATGCAGGCCAACGGGATACCTACTGCAGCCTATCATACTGTGTGGGCTGACCGCTCCATGCAGCCTCTGACGGCGGCATCGGATCATGAAACCATCATCCGGTCCATGCATCCCCCGTATGTAGTAAAAGCTGACGGACTGGCCGCCGGCAAGGGAGTGGTGATCCTGAACGATCCGGATGCTGCCATCCGTGAGGTCGGAGAGATGTTCGCCGGAAAATTCGGATCCGCAGGTGAAAAAGTTGTGATTGAGGAGTACTTGAGGGGAATCGAATTGTCTGTCTTTATCCTGACTGACGGTAAATCATATGTGTTGCTGCCGGAGGCCAAGGACTACAAACGTGTCGGTGAAGGTGACACGGGACTGAACACCGGCGGGATGGGAGCCGTTTCTCCGGTTCCCTTTGCGGATAAGGCATTCATGGACAAGGTGAGGACCCGGATCATTGAGCCGACGATCAAAGGACTGAAGGCATCAGGCATCCCATACCGGGGATTTGTTTTTTTCGGGCTGATGAATGTCGGGGGCGATCCTTTTGTGATCGAGTACAATGTCAGGATGGGGGATCCGGAAGCAGAGGTGGTCATCCCGCGAATCCAGTCGGACCTCCTTGAACTGCTGATTGCGGCGGGGGAGGGCACCCTTGGGGACAAAAAATTGTTGATCCGGGGGGAGGCGGCTGTAACGGTCATGCTGGTTTCCGGAGGTTATCCGGGTCCATACCAGAAAGGGAAGATCATTGCAGGGCTGGACGACGCCGGCAATGACATCGTTTTTCATTCCGGCACATCGGTGGCGGACGGAAAGCTGGTTACGGGAGGTGGCAGGGTGGTTGCCCTTACCTCGTTGGACCGCGACTGGAAGCAAGGTCTCAGGAAGTCATACGAAGCAGCGGGCAGAGTCTCCTTTGAAGGAATGTATTACAGGCATGATATAGGTTTTGATCTATAGTTTTCCGGGCATGTTCAGGTTTATCCGGTCATCAAGCCTCACGGTGCGATTAATGATCCCAGTCATAGGGATCCTGTTCTTTTCCATAAGCTGGTTCCTGCCGGCCCGGATGGCTCCCGGAGAGATATATGGAAACGGTTATTTCTACCTCCCGGCTGAAGGATTGTTTTATGGTTGGTGGAAGATGCTGGGAACCCTTCCGTTATGGGTTCAGATGGCCCCCACGCTGCTACTTGCCATTTTCAGCGCTCTGATGCTGGTCAGGATTGACCTCAGGCATATGCTCATGGGCTACCGCAGTTTTGCCATCGCCTATGTTTTTCTTTTCCTGATCGGTTCATCCGGTTATTTGCTGCTCTTTCATCCCGCTTTTCTAGCGGCATATCTAATGCTTTTAGGTACCGGATTCCTGGCAGACCTGTACAAGAATGAATCGAGGTTCGACCTGGTCTTCGGATACGGTTTTTGCTTCGGGGTGGCAGCCCTGATTTACCCGCCGGCCGCGGTTGTTTTACCGGTGATCATTCCAGGGCTGGCGATCATGGTCAGCACCCACTGGCGGCACTGGGCCGTGGCGCTGATCGGGGCGATCCTTCCGGCATCGATCCTTTGCATGGTACTGTTCCTGACAGGCAATCTTGATTTTGAACTCTCTTCCTATCTTCAATGGTTTCGGCTCAGGAGCACCTGGCCAACGGAGTTTCTCATCCGTGAACCGTTCCTGCTGGCCTGGACCGGCCTGATCCTGTTCTGGATATTGATTGCCTCCCTCCGTTACAAGAATCCTAAAGTACAATCAAGACAGCTTTTTCAGGTTAATCTATTCTTTTTCCTTTTTATCCTGATTATGATCCTGGGCCTGGAAACGGTCGGGGTGGAAGCCCTGTGGATCTTTCTGATCCCCGTGACTTTCCTGATGACGCTTTGGTCCTTGAATGTGCGGAGAAGCTGGGTGAGAGACCTATTTTTCCTGTCGCTCCTCGTGGCCTTTGTGTTTTTCCGGATCAGGGGGATTGTGTGACTCGTGGCTTCCCGCATTTTCCTCGAAACTTTCAAAAATCCTGGGTTTAGTGCGAACCCGGTCGAGGAACCTCCAAAACCGCTTGTCTTTAATTTCCTTGTCACCCACTGATTTCTTCCATTCCGCATCTTTCAGGTTGACTTCATGCAGGTATTCCTTGACAATCCGGTCGAGGTATTGCATGCTGATGTGAAGGTCGGCGGTCCAGTCACGGAAGGAGCTCTTCAGGGAGCTGTTTTTCGGGTCTTTTGAACCCTCGATGAACCCGGGAAGTTCTTTGAGCACGAAATCCTGGAATGTGCGCCGGTGCTTCTGATCCAGTTCGGTGATCTCAATGAACTGCTTGTCGGTCAGGCTGATGCGCCCCTTCAGCTTCAGGACTTCCAGGATCTCCATGTTGATGCGTATGGATTCCAGGTGTTCCCTGAGAAGCTCGACCGCTTCAGTGATCTCCTCGCGGGTCAAATCCTGTTCTGGCATACGTCATTTTTTGTGTGAGTAACACAAAGGTAGTTTTTCAGACGGATTCACGCCATATCTCATGATGCGTAACACACCCACATTCACACCTGCTTCCCCCAGGCTGAAGCCTGGGGTTAATCAAAGAATGGGCGTATATCCCCCAGACTGAAGTCTGGGGTTAATCAAAGGAATGGGCGTATATCCCCCAGACTGAAGTCTGGGGTTAATCATAGAATACTTTTTCCTTTTTCCTTTTTCCTTTCCTTTTGCCTTCTGCCCTCTGCCTTCTGCCTTCCTAAAGGGGCATATTCCCATGCTTCCGCCTGGGATTGCCGGCTGCTTTGTTCCGTGTCATCTCGAGGGCCAGGATCAGGTGGCGGCGTGTTTCCCGGGGATAGATGATCTCGTCGATATAGCCCAGCTCGGCGGCCCGGTAAGGATTGGCAAACCGTTCCTTGTAATCGTTGATCGCCTCACAACGGGACTGCTCATCCAGGTTGCGGTACAGGATATTTACCGCGCCGTCGGGACCCATGACCGCGATTTCGGCTGTGGGGTAGGCGAAATTCACATCTCCTCCGATATGTTTGCTTGACATCACATCATAGGCGCCACCGTAAGCTTTACGGGTAATCACCGTGATTTTTGGGACCGTGGCTTCGGAAAAGGCGTAAAGCAGCTTGGCTCCGTGCTTGATGATGCCCCCCAGCTCCTGGCCGGTTCCCGGAAGGAATCCCGGCACATCCACGAAGGTGATCAGGGGAAAGTTAAATGCGTCACAGAAACGGACAAAGCGGGCGGCTTTGACCGAAGAACTGATATCGAGGCACCCTGCCAGATGAGTGGGCTGATTGGCCACAATGCCAACCGGCCAGCCATTCAGCCTTGCAAACCCGATGATCATGTTTTTGGCATAGAAGGGCTGAACTTCCAGAAACTCGTGGCTGTCGGCCACTGAGCTTATGATCTCCTTCATGTCGTAGGGTTTGTTCGGATCATCGGGGACCAGATCCTGGAGCATTTCATCCGTACGGTCGGGTGAATCCGAAGTAGGGCGGAAGGGTGGATTTTCCGTATTGTTGGAGGGTAAATAGGACATCAGGTCACGGATCAGCATCATGGCTTGTTCGTCGTCATCGGCAATGAAATGGGCCACCCCGCTTTTGGCATTATGGGTCATGGCGCCTCCCAGTTCCTCCTTGGTCACCTCTTCGTGAGTGACAGTCTTGATCACATCTGGCCCGGTCACGAACATATAGCTCGATTCCTGCGTCATCAGTATAAAATCCGTCAGCGCGGGAGAATAAACGGCACCCCCCGCGCAGGGACCGAGGATGGCCGATATCTGGGGTATCACACCGGAGGAACGGACATTCCGGTGAAAAATATCTGCATAGCCGGCCAGGCTTTCCACCCCTTCCTGGATACGGGCGCCTCCCGAATCATTCAATCCGATGACCGGAGCACCCATTTTCATGGCAAGATCCATGATCTTTACGACCTTGCCTGCGTTGGACCGGCTCATGGTCCCTCCGAAAACGGTGAAATCCTGGGCAAAAACATAAACCAGACGGCCGTCTATCCGGCCATAACCGGTTACCATCCCATCCCCGGGAATTTTTTTTTCAGCCATGCCGAAATCATGGCTCTGATGCATCACCAGCTTGTCCGTTTCAATAAAAGTGCCCGGATCCAGCAGGGCGGTCACCCGTTCCCGTGCTGTCTTTTTCCCGGCCTGATGCTGCTTGTCGATCCGCTCCTGTCCGCCACCCATCTGGGCTGCATTAAGCTGATCTTCCAGTTTTTTGAATTTTTCCTTCAATTGCATGTTATCGGGATTATTCCAATATGACCATCACTTGTTCACTATCCACATTATCACCCGGCTTGACCAGAACCTGCCTGACCCTGGCATCGCGCTCCGACTTATACTCGCTTTCCATTTTCATGGCTGAGACAATCACAAGGGTCTGGCCTGCAGTAACAGGATCACCGGCTTCCACCATGACATCCACCACCCTGCCGGGCATGGGCACACGGATCTGGGTGTCTTTACTCAAAGCCGTGCCTTTGTTCCGGGATCGCTGGTAGCGGGTTTGAGCATCCACGATTTCCAGTTCGAACGATTGGAAAAAGGTGTTTACGATATATTTCTTCGGGTTTTCACCGGGTATTGCTTCAACATTGAACGAATCACCGTCGTGCAGGAGTGAATAAATGCCTTTGGATACTTCGATCAGGTCGATCTCGAAAACCTTGTCATCGACCTTCATCTTGTAATAAGACTCCCTGTGATCGAGGATCTGCACATCAACCGTGCGGTTCTGACTGGGTAGCTCGATGATCATGTTGTTGTGATTCGTGACTTGTGATTCGTGACTCGTGACTGGTGATCTTGTTATTCCGGTGCTCACTTTCTGGATCAGGTATCTTTTTTTTTAGTCTTTAACCTGCCATGCCGTTCTCTGGCGGGTGTCCTGGCATAAACCGTTTTTCTGTTCCCTTCGTTTCAGGTAGTCGATATAGGCCACCATCAGCGAAATATCCTGACAGTTCAGGTTGCATTCGACCTGCCTGAACAAAGTATCGGCATTCTTCTCGATAAAGCCGGTATCATACTGACCGAGAATAAAATCGGTAGTGTCCATGACACGGGCAAGGAATGGGACCGATGTTTTGACCCCGGTGATCTTGTACTCGCGCAATGCCCTTTTCATCCGCTGGACAGCCTCATACCGGTTGGAACCCCAGACGATCAGCTTGGATATCAGCGGATCATACCAAAGTGGGATATCATAGCCTTCGTATACCGATGCATCAACCCGTATGCCGAGTCCGGATGGTTCGGTCAGATGTCGCATATGACCCGGGCTGGGCATAAAATGGTTATCCGGGTCTTCTGCATAAATGCGGCATTCAATGGCATG
>CAZJNQ010000075.1:12567-13686 GCA_964547475.1 uncultured Porphyromonadaceae bacterium | reverse complement strand
TCTTCCCTGCTCATCCTGGCATGGGGAGTAGCCATGAAAAATCCCGGTCCCCTTGCACTCTTAATTGCCGCACTTGCCTCTGTTCTTCTCTACCTGACGGCCGTTACCGAGGAAAAAGAGGATATTGCATTTTTCGGCGATCCATACCGTGAGTACATGAGCGAAACAAAACGATTCATTCCCTGGATATTTTAATTATCAGGACCCGGTAGTATCGTATCCGGATGAGTCGCTACCTTTGAGAATATCTAAATTGCATGCCATGTCAAATTCCAATTCTTCCAGAATCCTGACCGCATCCATCCTTGCAGCGGGATTCATCCTGGCGGCTTTTATTGCCGGACAATCGGTCATTCGATTTAAAAAACTCGATCGTTCTGTAGTGGTCAAAGGCCTCGCTGAAATGGAGGTGGACGCAAACCTGGCCGTCTGGCCCATCACCTTCAATGAAACCAGCAATGACCTCGCCCAGCTCCAGTCGACCCTGGAACGGAAACAGAAGATCATCCTGAGCTTTCTGAAGGAAGTGGGTTTCACCGATCCGGAGATCACGATCGGCATGATCGGCATCAACGACCAGAAGGCAAACATCTATGGCGGGAACAACCAGTATGTCGAATTCCGATACATCGGCCGGGGACAGATGACGGTCAGGACCGATCAGATCTCAAGAATGAATACCGCTATTTCCAGGCTTACCGATCTTGTTGGACAGGAGATCGTCCTGAATCAGAACCAGTACGAAAGCCAGGTCCAATATCTGTATACCGGATTGAACTCGATCAAGCCGAGCATGATCGAACAGGCAACGGTCAATGCCCGGCAAGCTGCCGAGAAATTCGCCGTTGACTCAAATTCCAAAGTGGGTAAGATCAAGAAAGCCACCCAGGGGCTGTTTACTATTGAGGACCGAGATATGAACACGCCGTACAAGAAGATCATCCGGGTAGTGACAACCGTTGAATATTACCTGGTTGACAGATAAAAGGCAGAAGGCAGAAGGCACAAGGCAAAAATTAGTAACAAGTATAAAAGTAAAAAGCCTATGACTAACCCCGGACTTCAGTCTGGGGATTTACCGCCGTCCCTTATGACTAACCCCAGACTTCAGTCTGGGGA
>CAZJNQ010000075.1:2361-12467 GCA_964547475.1 uncultured Porphyromonadaceae bacterium | reverse complement strand
GACTAACCCCAGACTTCAGTCTGGGGATTTACCGCCGTCCCTTATGACTAACCCCGGACTTCAGTCTGGGGATTTACCGCCGTCCCTTATGACTAACCCCAGACTTCAGTCTGGGGACTATCGTATCACATCATCACATTTCCACATTTCCACATTTCCACATCATCACATCATCACACTTTCACATCTCCACATCTTCACAATTCCCCAACGCCATGCCATCCACCAGCCCTATCCTCGAAGTCTGCTCCGGCTCACTGGCCTCGGCACTCGCTGGCCAGGAAAATGCTGAACATCCGGCTGCACGTGATCATCCGGCCGCGCGGAGGGGACTTTCTTTACTCCGATAACGACCTGGTCATCATGCCGGGTGCAGGCCTCGATGAGAACAATATCCGGGATTTTGCCGGTCAGGTCAGGGCCAGTGAATATCATGCCACACTCAGACATCAGGTCGACATTGTTCGCTACAAACATGTTGACGATCTGTACGATATTGCGTATCATTACACAAAAGATCAGATCTCATGATTCCCCAGGACAGCTACCATACTCCTCCGGATACCAGGAGGTTTTGGCTGGATAAGCTCCTGCCCGGATGGCTGATTGACTTCCGGGTGCGATTCCTGAAGATTACCTTCGATGCCCGTGGGAAGTGCATCCGGAACGTATACTCCGATGAGGAATGGATCAGCTCTTCCGACCGGATGCTCAAACTGATGGAAGGATGCGGGGGCCGGTTCCATATCACCGGAATGGAACACATGAGGGAATGTCAAAAGCCCGTCATTTTTGTCAGCAACCACATGAGCACCCTGGAGACCATGATTTTCCCGGGACTGATAGCGCCCCTTATGAGGGTGACCTTCGTGGTGAAGGAACCCCTGGTCACCAGCTGGATCTTTGGCCCCGTCATGCGTTCGCGCGATCCCATCATTGTCAGCCGGGAGAATTCCAGGCAGGATCTCACCGAAGTTCTGGCCAAAGGCCAGAAGCTTCTGTCCGAAGGGATCTCCATCGTGATTTTTCCGCAGCATACCCGGAGAACGGAGTTTGTACCTTCCGATTTCAACACGCTGGCGGTGAAACTGGCCGCCAAAGCCGGGGTACGGGTTATTCCGATAGCCATAAAAACGGATTTCTGGAAGAATGGGAAGCACATCCGGGAACTGGGCGGGATCGACCGGGAAAAACCGATCCACATGCATTTCGGCCAACCCATGGAAATCAGGGGGAACGGAAAGGAGGAAAACCAGGAGATCATCCGGTTCATTTCCGAACACCTCCGGATATGGTCAGACACCGGAATCTGATCGAAATAATTTACACATCTTATTTTTCTTTTTCTGATCGTAACTTACACGGTTTTTCTAACCCTAATTATACCGATTATGAAATTATCTGCGACCGTTAACCTGATCCTTTTCCTTTGCTTATCGAGCGCGCTGTCGGCTCAGGAGCCGGGCCTGGCCTTAAAACCCGACCAGGTTGTGCGGGTGTACGTCGAAGGGGATGTTGAGGATTTCAATTACCTGCGCCGGAGCATTAAATACGTTGATTTTGTCAATGATCCGAAACTGGCAAATGTCCAGGTCATTGCTACCACATTGTCATTGAGTGGGGGTGGCTATAAGTACTTCCTGAACTTTTATAGCGGTCCGGCCCGGGACCGGAGCGATTTCAGGCTTTCATTCATTCATCATCCCGGGGACACCGATGATACTGACCGCACCCGCTTCCGGAAAACCCTCGAGATCGGACTGCTGCATTACCTGGGGGAAACCCCGGTGCTTGACCGGATGGCTATCGATTATGAGACCGAATCTAACCAGCCGGTATTAAGCACGGGCAGGGACAAGGATCCTTGGGATTTCTGGGTTTTCCGTGTGACAACTACGGGTGGGCTTGACCTTGAAGAAAGCAAATCAAGCTATAGCTTCTCGGGATCGTTGCAAGCCGACAGGCTCACCGACAAATGGCTGAGCAGGAACAGCCTCTCTTACCAGTATTCAACCAGGACATTCAAAAAAAATGAGAATGAAATTTATCGTTCCGTTAACATGGTTCAAAACCTGAATTCAAAGATAGTCTATGCGATCAACGCCCATCTTTCAACCGGGCTTTTCCTCAGCCAGGGCAGAAGCACCTATATCAACACCGATTTTTCATTCTCGGCCAAACCTGCCATTGAATACAATTTCTTTGATTGGAAAGATGCGGATCAGAAAATTTTCACAGCAGCTTACTATCTGGGTCCTGCCTGGTACAAATACCGCGACACAACCTTTCTCGATAGGATGGAAGACCGGCTGATTGAACACAACCTGAGCCTTGAGCTTGAATTGGTTCAACCTTGGGGTGAAATCCAGGCTGTGCTGGAATATGAAGGTTACCTGAATGACCTGCGGAATTTCAATCTGAATGCTGAGGCCGATCTGTCTGTCCGGATCAGCAAAGGACTGTCGGTGAATTTTGAGTTGTATGCCGAGAGCGTCCATAACCAGCTGTACCTGCCAAAAGATGAAGTCTCGCTCGAAGAACTCCTGCTCAATTCCAGAAAATTGCCGACCACCTTCCAGGTTGGAGCAGAGATAGGGCTGCGATTCTACTTCGGATCGATCTATAACAATGTGGTAAATGAAAGACTTTGATTCCCAGTGCTATGAAAACCATACGATGCTTTTTGTTCCTTGTACTTGTGCTGACCTCGTGTTCCAGGTCTGACCTGCCGGTGGTCCTTTATCCCTCGGGATCAGATGCCCGGATCGGAATGGCTGCGCGGGAGGTGCGTAGGTATTGGTATGTCAGGACCGGCCAACTGTTACCGGTTCAGGTTTATGAAGGACAGGCGATCCCGGAGAAGCTGATCTGGATTATGGCAAAAGGGCAGGATGTGCCGGATGGCCTGATCGCCCGGGATCAGTTGGAATCAATCAATCAGTTGAAGGATGAAGAATACACCCTGAAATCCGGGGGAGGACCAGCCGGAGTGAGGGTAATTATCGCGGGTGGAAACGCTTTGGGAACACTGTACGGGGCTTATGCCTTTGCAGAAAAACTGGGGGTGCGGTTTTACCTGCATGGCGACGTGATACCCGATGGAAGAATACCGGCAAGGCTTGGGGAAATGAATGAAACCGGCCGGCCGTTATTTGAAATCCGGGGTATCAATCCGTTTCATGATTTTCCCGAAGGGCCCGACTGGTGGACCCTGCAGGATTACAAAGCCTGTTTTTCCCAGATGGTGAAAATGAAAATGAATTTTTTCGGATTGCACACTTATCCCGAAGGTTCGGTCGGACCTGAACCGTTGGTGTGGATCGGTACCAGGGACCAGTTGAATCCGGACGGGACGGTCAAATCAGCCTATCCTGCCCGCCATTATACCAATACCGGCGGTATCTGGGCTTATGCTGCCACCCTGACAAAAGATTATTCACATCAATTGGGTACCCTGTTTGAAAATGACAGCTACGGAACCGATTATATGATCGGGATAAACAGTTGGCCGGCCGGGGAAATAGAAGAAATCGATCTTTTTAATTCAACCGGGAATTTCTTCGGAGATGTTTTTGGTTATGCAAAAGAACTGGGCATTCACACCTGTGTTGGAACAGAAACCCCGCTGACAGTGCCGAAAAAGGTGAAAGACAAAAATCCGGAGGTCAAAACCTCAGATTACTACAGCGGGATGTTCGAATGGATCAAACGGAATTACCCGATTGACTATTACTGGTTCTGGACACCGGAAGACTGGACCTGGAGCGGGAACACCCGGGAGCATCTGCAACTGACGGTGGATGATATGGATGCCGCACGGGAAGCCGTCGAGGCAGCAGGAAATCCGTTTCAGCTTGCCACCTGCGGATGGGTGCTGGGCCCGGCCCAGGATCGTTCGATGTTTGACCAGTACCTGCCCAAAAGCTGGCCGATGAGCTGTATAAACCAACAGGTGGGATTCACCCCGGTTGATCCCGGTTTCGCCAGGGTGACGGGTCGCCCTTTATGGGCCATACCCTGGATGGAGGATGATCCTGCCCTGACCATCATGCAGTTGTGGGCAGGCAGGATGCGGGCTGATGCAGCCGATGCATTGGCTTATGGCTGCAACGGCCTTATCGGAATTCATTGGCGAACGAAAACTTTGCAAACCAATGTGAGTGCGCTCGCACAAGCGGGTTGGTCCATCGCGACACAGGATGCGAAACCTGTCAACGGCCCTGAGACGCCAGTCACCCGTCACCCGTCACTCGTCACCCCTGAGGAGGCGGACAGTAATTTCATGCGGGTGATCCGCGATCTTCCCGTTGACGATTTTTATGCCGATTGGGCCCTGGCACAATTCGGTGAAGAAATTGCCGATTCGATGGCAAGGATGTTTGTTTCCCTCGACGGGCAGGAAATCTCCATCAACCGGGGAGGCGGAAAAAAGACCCGCCTTCCGCGGCAGGGCGATTGGACCGGTCCGGGCGGGGTGATCATTGACACCCTGCCCTGGGAGCAGCGGGCTGCTGACTATGCTTTTGTCGACCGGATACAATCCTGGAGAAACCAGGTCAAAGGCGCCGGTAACCTCGAAAGGTTTGATTATTGGCTGAACTTTTTTCAATATCAACGCGCATTCGGCCAATTTGCCTGTGCCCTGGGTGAAACAGAACGGTTATTGGTGCGGCTTGAAAAAACGGGACAATCCCATGCTTCCTTTGCTGACCAGTTCATCGGTCAGCGCATGAAACTGATGGAGGTGATCAATGAAACCCTGGGTTATCTGCTCGCCTATGCTTCAACCCCGGGCGACCTGGGAACCATAGCCAACTGGGAGCAGCATTTGCTGACATACAACGTGGCTGGTCAGACTACCCGGATCGAGAAACTTATCGGACGGAAGCTTCCTCCGGAAGCCCTGCCGTCAAAAGAAACGCTGAATATCAGGAAAATCATGGTACCCACTGTCAGAACCCATTTAACCCGGGGTGAAAACCTGACGGTCAGATTGATCCTGTATGGTTTCAGTCCCGATGGAGTCAAACTCCGTTACAGGCAGATGGGAGAGAAAAAGTATCTGGAAGTACCATTTGTCCACGTTGATCGGGGTGTTTATCGGGCTGAAGTACCTGCCGGATTGTTGACGGATGATTTTGAATATCATATCCGCGTCAGGGAGGCAAGAGGTAAAACTGAATACTGGCCGGCCACAGCACCCGGGATGAACCAGATCGTACTGATCACCGGTACGCATCTCGCATCGCGCTGACCTGAAGCGATCTTAGAAGATCTCGTCTTTCCTGATCCCCCGGATCGTATCTTTCCGGGTGAGCAGGAAAACAATTACGTGAAGGATTACAACTAACCCCCACCAAATCAATATATTGATGATATCCGTGACGTTTTCGTACCGGTTTGGATTTCCGAGGTAAAACCAGCCGAATGAAACAGCTGCCCATATCACGTAAGTGGTCAGGTGAAACCGTAAACCCAGGTCGAAGAACGGATTGCCCTGTGAATCGGATTTTCCCAGGAACCAGGCGGTAAAGAAGATGATCAAACCATAAGCAAAGGCTGCAAATCCAAGCAATAACCAGGCGGAATGGCCGATGCAGTAGCTGAGCACAATCCTGAAGAGGAGTGTGTATATCGCCATCAAAAGGGCGAAAATCATGAGTTGCTTCGTGAATATTTTCATATTGCAGGTTTTTTATTGATCAGGTTTTCAATCTCAGGCCGGAAAAACAGCCGGATGTTCCGGTCAATAAACCGGTCCAGGATATCCTCTCCCATCGGGGTGATGTAATAGTATTTACGGTCGGGTCCCCCTTGCCCTTTGCCCGGATTGTACCCGACCATCTCAATCATCTGGAATTTCCGGAGGGCACGGTACAGGCTCTGCTCTTCACAAACAATGGTCTGAAGGGTATTCACCTCGATGAAGGTCCGGATCTCACTGACATATTTGGGCCCGTCGCGCAACGCCAGGAAGATCCACAGGGTCAGTTGGCCCTTTTTGTGCGTCTCTTCCCAGAGCTCAAGCAATTCTACAGACAGTGCCTTGTTATTTTTCATTTAGTATAATACAAGATGTATAGTACAAATGTAATACTATTGATTCCGGATCTCCAAATTTTTTTCGTTTTTTTTGATTTTTCCTCCTGATTTGTAACCAATCCGGTGATTTTCCGTCATATCATTATTGTCTTAAAACATTCCCCTATGAAAACCAAGCCTGTCATAAAACCGCTGTTTTTGTCCATCCTGATCATCTCCGGACTATCGATCGGAGGCCGTTCGCAATCCGTCACCGGTGATTGGTTTTCCCTGGCCGAAATACAGGGCATTACATTGAGCGTCAACCTGCACATTACGTCTGATGACGGAATTCTGGCCGGGACCTTGGACGCCCCGGAACAGGGCGCATTCGGTATCCCCTTGTCCTCGGTGACGATCAAGGGTTTGAAGTTTGAATTCTGCTTTACACCGGCAGGGCTCACTTTCAGTGGCATAACGGATCCTGGCGGAAACTTTATCGCGGGGATCCTTAAGCTGGGTGGACAGGATATCCAGGTGTCATTCCTCCGTACCCGGCCGGAGTTGCCGGAAAACCATATTGAAAGGATCAAGGAGATCTATGACAAGCAGGAGGTATACATCGAAATGCGCGATGGGATGAAACTCTTCACTTCCATTTATACCCCCAGGAACCTGACGGCGCCGGCCCCTATGATAATGATGCGTTCACCATACAACTCGGAGCCGTCCGGCGAAAAGAGCTTCAATATTTTCATGTCGGTCTATCACCGCTTGGTCAAGGAGGGGTATATCCTGGTATTTCAGGATGTGCGCGGCCGCTTCATGAGCGAGGGAAAGTTTGTCAACGTGCGGCCCTTCAATCCTGATAAGAAAGGCAAGGATATTGATGAGGCTTCGGATACCTATGACACAGCTGAATGGCTGATAAAAACTGTAAAGAACAACAACGGCAGGATTGGCGTGATGGGAATCTCCTATGGGGGATTTTACGCCACGAAGGCCATCCTTGCCAATCATCCGGCCATAAAAGCAGTTTCGCCTCAGGCGCCTGTGACCAACTGGTTCCTGGGTGACGACTGGCATCATAACGGTGCTTTCTTCCTGCTCGACGGCTTCAGCTTTTACTGTTTTTTCGGCGATCCCATGGCCGTACCGACCCGTCAGGGCTCCAATGGCTTTGCCTGGGGGGGACAGGACAGCTACGAGTTCTTCCTGCGCCTGGGTGCCCTTAAAAATACGAGCCGGTACTATAAACCCGAAGTGACCTATTGGCATGAACTGCTGGCCCACCCGAATTACGATGACTGGTGGAAAGCAACCGATCCGCGGCCTTACCTCAAAAAGGTTCAACCGGCCGTGATGACAGTCGGGGGCTGGTTCGATGCCGAGGATCTGTGGGGAACCCTGCATACCTACCAAGCCATCGAAAAACAAAATCCGGAAACCGTCGACAACACCCTGGTCATGGGTCCATGGTCCCATGGCCAATGGGGACCCACCGGAGGGGAGAATGTCGGTAACATTTACTGGGGAGCCCAAACCTGTGACTATTTTCATGACCTGGAGGTCAGATTCTTTAACTATTACCTGAAAGACCAGGGTGGCGAGGACTTTCCCGAAGCGGTGGTTTTCATCACCGGGGCCAATGAATGGAAAAACTTTGAAACCTGGCCTCCAAAAAACACCGAGGAACAAACCCTTTATTTTCAACCCGGAAGCGGATTGGCATTTACCGGACCTCCGGTAAGCACCGGTTTCGATGAATATGTTTCGGATCCATCGAAACCCGTACCCTATCGGGAGGATATTCAGAAGCAGCGGAACGCCAGTTATATGACCGATGACCAGCGTTTTGCCTCGCGGAGGCCTGACGTGATGGTCTATCAGACAGATATTCTGACCGAAGAGGTCACTCTCACAGGACCCTTGACGGCGGAGCTTTATGTTTCCACAACCGGAACGGACGCAGATTTTATTGTTAAACTGATCGATGTGTATCCCGATAATGCCCCGTCCCCGGCCGGAAAGGATGTGAAAGTGCCGATGGGGGGTTACCAGATGCTCGTCAGGGGTGAGGTCATGAGGGGTCGTTTCCGCAACAACTATGAAAAACCGGAACCTTTCAAGCCGGGACAGGTTACTGCGGTAAAATTTGAACTGCCGGATGTGGCCCATTGCTTTAAGACAGGTCACCGGATCATGATCCAGGTGCAGAACTCCTGGTTCCCGCTGGTCGACCTTAATCCGCAGAAATATGTAAATATCAACACCTGCGAGGATTCAGATTTCCAGAAAGCCACCATGCGGGTTTACCATGAGAAGAAGAATGCCTCCTGCCTAAAAGTCAATGTCCTGAAGGATTGATGGATGTTTGTCAATTTATCGGACCTGATACGAAACTAATTCAGAAACCTTTTCAGAGTCATGTCCGACAGCACGGGCAGTGAACCTGACCAAACCGACATTTCTCGCATAGTAGAATTTATAAGTAACCACCCAGATGGTATCTTCCACCATGCTGTGGCCTTTGAACAGCATCACAAGGTCAAAATCCCCTGCCGGGCTGAAGAACCTGGTCATAATTACCTGAGGTGGCTGCTGGAAGGTGTGGTCAAAGTGATAGACCTTGCCCCCGTTTTCAACGACATAGACATTCCGCTGATCATCCGTGATCATCCCGTCGAGCGAAACGACTGTACCGTTCCTGTAATTGGTGACCAGGTACCGTTGATTAACCTGATCGTAAACGACGTGTTCCAGATTGCGGAGGAGGTTTTGGCCATAACTATAAAACGGGATCAGGATCACAAAGGCAATGATAGCACAGGCCAGTTTACTTCTACCAACCTGACTGTTCGGCAACAATAAGTTCATATGTGTTAATCTTTGGTCGATTGAAATTACACGTTGCTGATTTTCATACGGTTACAAAGCCTGCCCAATTCACTCTAATAGCCGAACATGCTCGGGTACTCCGATACCGGAATCTCGTTGATGGTCCCATCGGATTCCCGGCGGGCTGCGAATTCCGGCTCAATAACATTGCGCTTCCTCACCCGGATCATGGACCAGTCGTCAGGCGGAATCATCACATGATAACAAAACCTGATCTCATAATCAGGAGTGAGCACGGTATAGTGTTCAACAACAAGCAGCTGATAGGTTTTGTAAAGAAAATAATCGCTGTCCAGCACTGCGGCTGCTTCCGGATCCCGTTCGGTCAGCCATTGCCTGAATTCGTTCAGTTTCGGCAAGGCTTCCGGATTGTTGCTGTTGTCAACCACGCTGACTACGAGGTCCAAAGCCTGCATCTCATCCTGGTTGGTGGCCATGAGCCTGATTTTATAGTCCAGGTAATTGCATCCCGCGTCAGGCTTTACCACCAGCTCGAAAACTGTATCTCCTTCAAGGAGCTGGTCTTTGGTAACTTCCACATTTAACAGGGCGGAAGCCTCCCAGGTGATGGTGGTCGGTCCGCCGAAATCCTCAAGCGGCCGGATGTAGGCGATAAAGACACCTCCTCCGCCGGGATAGCTCTGGATCGTATCCGCGACGGCACAGAGTTCAAACTGCCCTGCGGCGGGATTATCCTTGTTGCAGGCAAATAGTACCGTTGTAAAAAGGATTAGAACGATAAGCCATTTTGTTGTTTTCATATTTGGTTTTTGTTTGATGGGTTAAATAGTTTTGCAAGCAGGCTTAGGAATGATCATTGCCTTTTAATTTTCTCACCGGTCTCATTGACGGCCTTCGGTTTTACGGGTACAGCTCCATCCAGCCAGTGGATCAGGTTGAGGGTAAACTGTGCGTTTTGCGGAGCCAGTTCTGAATTGAAACCAAATTTCACAGTGCCGTTTGCGAGCTGAGCCGTGAACATGGCCGCTTCACCGAAAACAGCAACCTTTCCCTTTCCGTATTCTCTTATTGCGCCCTGGCAATAGCCGCCCAGATTTGCTTTGGGTGTTTTACTGTTAAAACTCCAGGCCGTGTCGGGCTGAAGTGAAAAACTCTCATCGGGAAAACAAAGTACCGGTATAGCTTCTTCAGGCGCTTTAAATGAAGAGCCGGTAAAAGTCGAGACG
>CAZJNQ010000075.1:0-2261 GCA_964547475.1 uncultured Porphyromonadaceae bacterium | reverse complement strand
CGCCTCCCGCCCAGCCTTCCACATAGTTCCGGCAGGCTGCTGCTATGGCCAGACTGTCCTCTTGGGTCTGCGCACTGATCTTTACGTTAAACAGGAACAGGGAGATCACTGTCAAAATCATTGTGGTTTTCATGGTATCTGGGATTTAAATGATTCTAAAGTTACTGAATGGCCTGAACATGGACAGATAAATACCTCATTAAAAAAGCATTGGAAGAGATTCGGTTCATATCCGGGTTCATTCAGGAATTACCTGCGGGATGCTTATCTTTAAAATCCCGTAACCAATTCAATGATCCCATGAAAAAAGCCTTCTGTTTGATGCTCGTTTTTCTGTTACTGTCACCGGTTGCAAACGCCTGGAAAGTGAAAACACGTGATTATCAGATGGTATCACCTGACCAGGAGCTCAGGGCCATTGTCCGGATCGACAGCTCCATCCGGTTTGACCTGTACCTGTATGATTCTTTTTTGGTATCAAGTGAAGCCCTCGGTATAAAATTGACGGATGGAACGCTCGTTGGAGTCAATCCATCCCTGAAGGAAGCACGCAAGATCAATGTGGGCGGGGCTCTCAAACCGGAGATACCTGAAAAGACCCAGGTCATCGCGGATTCCTATCAGGCTTTGACTTTGGTCTTTAAGCAGAGGTTTAGCCTTGAATTCAGGCTTTACAACGAAGGCCTTGCCTACCGGTTTGTGCTGGACCGGCCGGGTGAGATCGTGGTCGAAAACGAATTGGGTGGATACCGGGTTGATGCCAAGGATTCGGTATGCCTGGCTTATGAGGATAACTTCAATACCGCCTACGAAACCCCTTACGTGTATACAACGGTTGGGGAGGTTAAGGAGGGAAACAGCTTTTATCTGCCGGTACTGGTTCATAAGCCCGATGGGACGGGTCTTTGGCTGGGTGAATCGAACGTGCGCGACTATCCCGGCATGTGGCTCGAAAAATCGGGAACGAATACAGTCAGAAGCCTGTTCCCGGGATACCCACTGAGAGTGAAGGGAGAAGGAAGTCCTTACGGCCAGATGAAGGTGCTCCAATATGCACCGTACATTGCCAAAATCCAGGGAACCCGTTCACTCCCGTGGAGAATAGTTGCCGTATCGGAAAAGGACGGGGAGCTGATCACCAACCAGATGGTATACCTTCTGGCCGATCCCTGCAAGATCGCTGATCCTTCCTGGATCAAACCCGGATGGGTGATCCTCGACTGGTGGGCCCGGCGGAACATCTTCGGGACTGATTTCAAAGCGGATATCAACACTGAGACGGCCAGGTATTTCATTGATTTTTGTGCGAAATACGGGATCACCTATTACCTGTTCGATGACGGCTGGTCTGACCTGGGAAACATCCTGAAGGTCAGGCCTGGCCTGGATATGGAAGAGGTTATGGCTTATGCGAAGCAGAAGAATGTAAAGATCTTGCTTTGGCTGGCCGCTGCCACGCTGGACAAACAGATGACAGAAGCTCTTGACCTGTATGAAAAATGGGGTGTTGCCGGGATCAAGGTGGATTTCATGAACCGTGACGACCAGTTAATGATGAACTGGTATGAAAAGGTGTTGCAGGAGGCAGCCAGGCGGCACATGGTCGTCAATTTCCACGGCACCTGCAAGCCGACCGGTCTCAGGCGGACCTATCCCAACCTGCTGACCCAGGAGGGACTGATAGAATTTGAGTTTTCGGGATGTTCCGACTGGGACAATCCCGATCATCACAACACCCTGCCATTCCTCAGGAATGTGGCCGGTCCGATGGATTACATCCCCGGCACATTCAACAACGTGGTCAAAAAGGATTTCCGGATTATTGGTGATTATCCCATGGGCATGGGTACACGGGCTCATTCCATCGCCATGGCCGTGACTACCACGAGTCCCATGCAGATGATCCCCGATGCGCCGTCCGACTATGAACGGGACCCCGAATGTGCCCGCTTCCTGTTGAGCATTCCTACTGTCTGGGATGAAACAGAGGTGATGGAAGCGAAAATGGGGGATTACTTGGTTATCAGGCGTTTCAGCCAAACGGAATGCTTTGTTGCCGCTACCACGGACTGGACACCGCGGGACTTTACGCTTGATTTCAGCTTCCTGAACCCGGGCACTTATACCCTCGACCTGGTTCGCGATGGCATCAATGCGGATATCCGGGCGATCGATTACAAAATGGAAACCCTGACCATCACTCCGGATACCCGCCTCAAGATTCACCTGGCCCCTGGAGGAGGATGGGTGGGACGGATACG
>CAZJNQ010000074.1:4289-13809 GCA_964547475.1 uncultured Porphyromonadaceae bacterium | reverse complement strand
TACCTCTCCTGTCCTCAACATTCGAGCTCCTTCTCAAATTCTCCCATTTCATAATTCCCTCCTTGATATCACCAGTCACGAGTCACGATTCACGAGTCACGATTCACGCTTCATACACCATTTCAAAACCGTACAGTGTTGCCAGTGTTTCCACCTCCCGCCTGAGATCGCCGAAGAAAGTAACCCGGTGCCAGCCCCACTGATCCCATTCGTTCAGAAGCTTGAACACGTCACCCTTGACTTCCACAGCCAGCTTGCTCCGGCAGGCCATGTCCTCATCAACATTTTCAACGGTCAGGCCCTGATGAAATATAACCTGTTTCCGGGCATGATCAAATTCCACCGTGGTCGTCATTTCGCCGATCGGCATAAGTGAGCGGATAGCCGCTCCCTTGCGGTCTTCCGAGTGGCTCCGGATGTGGAAAGGATTGTAAGGCCCGTCAGGACCGTAGACCTTGGAAGGGGCCACGCAGTGAGCGTAGATGATCTGGTTTTTGGAGGTATCGATCACCGGGTCTGAAATAAAACCGGGATGGCCCGTATGGTAGGACATGATGATCTTGGTCATCGTCGAACGCTGATCCGCTTCGCAGGCACCGACAAAACCCTGGTCGTCGAGTTCCATAAACCCGATGCAGGGATAGGCGCACACCATCTGTTCGCTGTAGATCCCTCCCAGGCAATTCACCGTGATAGCCTGGGCATTATGGTCTTCCATCACACCTGCCATGGCCAGGTACATGGCGGCTGATTTGCGGATTTCTTCCACATTTGTCTCAAGTATTTTGCCCGAGCGTTTGATCCATGTATCGGCGGTGGCCCGGAACTCCTTTTCCGGGACTGCCTTGTACCGGTCGTTGATTTCGGAAAAATCAACCCCTTTGACCTGTATGCCATAAACCTCCTGCAGTTTTACGTCAGGATTCCCTCCAACGACCAGCATGGTGGAGTTTTGTATGAGTTTGATGGTTACCAGGTATTTTACGGCTTTCAGCACGTCATTGAAGTCTGATGAGGAGACCGGGATCACCGGCAATTTCTTGCGGTGAGAGGCGGCATAGGCGGTCAGGAACTCTCCGGAACCGGCGAACAGGTGGTCCACCATGATCATGGGCTTGCCGCTCTGGGCAAGAGTTTCCGAGAGGTTTCCCCAAAGGCATCCGACAAGGAAATAAAGGTATCCGTCCACATTCGGATCTTCGTCAACAATCCTTTTCGCTTCTTCCGCCGACCCGATCATGGTGTTCATGAACCGGAACTCCGCGTCCTTGCAGCCGGCCAGCAATTTCTGCTTGTATTCGGCCACCTTGGAATCAAAATCGTACCCTATATTCGGCCAGATCGGACCTGAAGGATCCGGATAGGCGAAAATGGTCTTGATGACCGGTTTCACCTTGGGTTTCGACAGCACCGGCAGGGGATAATAATTCATGGCCCGGCTGATCATCGGGAAAGCCGATAACCCCGCTGCGCATAAGGCGCAACGGTTGACGAAACTGCGACGAGAAAGTGGATTTGGTTTCATATTATTCGTGATTCGTGACTCGTGATTCGTGACTCGTGATTCGTGATTCGTGATTCGTGACTCGTGACTCGTGATTCGTGACTCGTGATTCGTGACTCGTGACTCGTGACTCGTGATTCGTGACTCGTGACTCGTGACTCGTGACTCGTGACTCGTGATTCGTGACTCGTGATTCGTGACTCGTGACTGGTGACTGGTGACTGGTAAGTCCCCAGACTGAAGTCTGGGGTTATACATAGAATACTTTTTCCTTTTTCCTTTTTCCTTCCCTTTTGTCCTAATTGAACTTGCTTTTCTGCTTCATCAGGGCTTCGATATCCGCTATCTCCTTGGGCACTTCACCGGTGATGATTTCATTGCCTGACGGGGTGATCAGCACATCATCCTCTATTCGCACACCTATATTAACATATTTTTTGAAAAGGGGTTCAACCTTTTCCAGGAAAGCTTTCCATTGCTCTTCGGTGACGTTGCGCATTCGGGTAAAGTCTCTTTCAAGATGTTTTTCGGGGAAATACAATCCCGGCTCGACGGTATAGATCATGCCCGGTTCAAGCACTTCCGGTTTGCCGGGAACAGTGATACCTGCAACATCATGGACGGCGAGACCGATGTGGTGGCCCCATCCATGGATGATCCAGATCGAATTCTGCCAGGCCTGGGTGGTATCGGTGATCAGCCCCAGTTCGTAAAGGCCCTGGTTCAGGTTACGGGTAATGGCTTTATGCACGTCGTTCACTGAATTGCCGGGTTGCATAGCTTCGATGGCGGCTTTTTGGGTCTTTAGCACGATGTCATAAATTTCTTTCTGCTCTTTCGTGAACTTTCCCGAAACGGGGAACGTACGCGTGATATCGGCGGTATAATAATCCATTTCGGCACCCACATCCGTGACCACTAAATCTCCCGGTTGCATGGTCCGCGTATTGGTACTGTAATGGATAATTGTAGAGTTGGGGCCGCTGCCGATGATGGAGCCGAACCCGATACCGGTAGAACCTAGTTTCTTCCAGGTGTAATCCAGGATCAGTTCGACATCCTTTTCATTCATCCCCGGTTCGGTGGCTTTCATGGCTTCAACCAGTCCGAGGGCAGTGATATGGGCCGCTTTTTTGATCCGGCCGGTTTCAAGTTCGTCTTTTACGGGCCGCATGCCGTTGATCAGCGGGGTCACGTTTCTAATGGCCTCCAGGCGGTTCAGGCTGAATCCGGCTTGTTCCAGGAGCTTGAGCTGTCCCATTTCCATCCAGATGACCGGAGAACCAGCCATGAGTCTCGGAAGATCCTTTGCCAGGTCTTCCGTGGCTTTGAGTTCAATTCCGGCCGGCGCCTCTTCCGGGGGCCCCCACGGCCTGGCCCTTCGGTAAATGGCAGATTTTCCATTCTTGCCATCCACAACAAGCACGGCATCCGCGGTCGAAATACCCGTCAGGTAATAAAAATTGACATTCTGACTGCTTTCAGAATAGTAATCCTGGCCTCCGCTGTTCACCAGGATGATTAACTCCTTATTCGTCTTTTCGATCAGTTTATCCCGGCGCACCTGGTAAGGATCCGGTTGAGCGTTGAGAAAACTGCCGCAGAGAAGGGAGAAGAAAAAGAGACTGAGAGACTTGGTGAACGGGAGACTGAGAAAAGTTGAAGGCTTCATGGGTTATGATTTTCCATAAAGTTAAAAAAAACAAAAGTGGAATTGCCTGTTACCAAACAGATGCCTGTATCTCAGGCTGTCCTGCCGTCAGCCAGGCCATGATCCCGGGACTGAAATTCCTTTTACCGACCCGTTTTGTAAAAGACCATGATCTCCGAGTTCCCCACGGTTTCGCTGGAGGAGGGGGCGAACGGGAACTCCAGCGCCTTCACGCCGCGACCGAACCAGACCGGACCGGTAAAAACGCGCGCCTCATCCCATGAATCACAATCAATCAAGGATTTAAGAAGTACAGGTCCTCCTTCGACCAATACCGATTGGATGCCGCGTTCGTACAGCACGGAAAATACCTGCGGCCAAACCGGTTGTTCCGCAGTTATCCTCAGGAATTCGAGATTGACCCGGCTGGCCTGATCCTCACAGGTAAAAACCAATGTCGGTTCGCTTCCGTCCAGTATGTGAAGGGATCCGGCATGTCGAGCCCGTACAATTTTCCCGGGACGGTCTATTGTGATGCGCACAGGATTTTTCCCTGACCAGGCCCTGACATTTAATTGAGGATTATCCAGCAATATCGTTCGGGAACCGGCCATTATGGCCTGTTCTTCCGAACGCCATTTATGGACCAGCCGGCGGCAGGTTTCGTCGGTAATCCAGGTAGGATGCGCCCCCGGCGTGTCACGCAGGGTATCGACAAAACCGTCCCGGGTCTGGGCCCATTTCAGGATGATGTAAGGCCGTTTTTGTTCGTGATAGGTGTTGAACCGGCGGTTGAGAAACCGACATTCCTTTTCAAGGATCCCAGTGACCACATCAACCCCATTTTCTCTTAACCGGTTTATCCCCCCGCCCGGAACCAATGGATTTGGATCCCCCTGGCCGATGATGACCTTCGGTATGCCCATTCTCAGGATCAGATCCGTGCAGGGCGGTGTTTTTCCCTGATGATTGCAAGGTTCCAGGTTGATATACAAGGCCGATTCTTTCAGGAGCTGGGGATCGGATACCATTTCCACGGCATTGACCTCCGCATGGTCTCCCCCGCAACGGTTATGAAATCCTTCGCCTATCACCTGTTCTCCCCTTACGATCACAGCACCCACCATCGGATTGGGAGCGGTCCGGCCGAGTCCCCGGCTGGCCAGATCGAGACAGCGCTGCATGATTATTTCGTCGGTGAGATGCATGGAAACAAAGGTAGGCAAAAGAAAAGTGACTCGTGACTCGTGACTCGTGCTAGTCACTAGTAAGTTACTACCTTTGGGCAGGTACAAAACTGTCTCTGATGATCTATTCCGATATAACCGGATCGCTGAGGGAAAGCCTGGGTGACCTCTACCCCAACCGGGAATATGAGTCAATGGCAAGGCTAATTGCCGAAGAAGTTACCAGTCTCAATTGGATTCAGATACAGATCGATAAGGATCACCTTTTTGCCGCTGGTCAGGAAGACCGGATCAGAAGCATCATTGCCCGCTTAAAGACCGGGGAGCCGATCCAGTATATTCTCGGGGAGACCGAATTCTATGGACTCAGGTTAAAGGTTCGTCCAGGCGTGCTGATCCCCAGGGGCGAGACGGAGGAGTTGGTGGAGTGGATACTTTATGTCTTAACAGACAAGGAGGAAGGAGGAAGGAGGAAGGAGGAAGACTTGAGGATACTGGATGTGGGGTGCGGGAACGGTGCGATTGCCATTGCCCTGGCCAGGAACTTGCCTGATGCGGATATCATTGCTGCAGATATATCAAAAGAAGCACTGGCATTAACCCAGGAGAATGCAGAGCTGAACGAGGTCAATATATCAATTTTATATTTTGATATTCTCACACACACACCCTCATTTGCCCCTTTCGATTTGATCGTCTCCAATCCCCCCTATATTCCCTGGGCGGAGAAGGAGGCCATGCCGGCCCAGGTCGTGGATTACGAACCGGCTTCAGCCTTGTTTGTTCCGGATGATGATCCGCTGGTTTTCTACCGTGCGATTGCAGAGTTCACCCGTCTGTACCTGAAACCCGGAGGTGAGATTTTCGCGGAGATCCACGATCGGCTGGGACAGGAAACGGAGGAGTTGTACCGGGGCTATTTTAATCAGGTGGAAATAAAAAAGGATATTCACGGAAGGGACCGGATGATCCGGGCAAGCAATGGATAAGGAACAGGCATTGAATAAAGCGATGGCCCTTTGTGCGCGCCAGGAATATTGTGAATCCGATATTCGCGGCAAACTGAATACCTGGGGGATCGGGGAAGGGGACGGCGACGCCATCATTCAGGAGCTGACCAGGCAAAAATTTATTGATGATTTACGATTTTCGGTTGCTTTTGTGCAGGATAAGGTCAGACTGAATCAGTGGGGAAGGATCAAGATACGGTACATGCTCTCATCCAGGAAAATAGCCGGATCCATCATGGATCAGGCATTGGATCGGATTGATGGGAACCATTATACGCAAACCCTGCGCGAGATATTGCAAAAAAAGGACCGGTCCCTGGCAACCGAAGAGAATCCCCGTATCCGCAGGGAGAAACTGATCCGGTTTGCCCTAGGCCGCGGATTTGAAATGGATGAGATCCTGAAAATCCTTAAAACTGATTAAGGTTACAGGTTCAGCCGGTAAGCTCCCAGCCGGTTACTGTACAGGCCGGGGATAACCAGCATTCTCTTGTCCTCGATCCACTCGAAATCGGCCAGGTTTGTTCCTATGGTGGTGGTGTTCAGTATCTCCCTGTACTTTCCGTCTTTCTCGAGAATAAACAAGTGTCCGTTGAAATCGCTGAACAGGATACGGCCGTCTTTCATCGGCTGGATCCCGTCCATGATGGCTCCGGGATAAAGCTTCGCCAGCCAGGTTACCTGCTTCGTTTTCAGGTCAATGGATTTCAGGGACGGGTCGCCTGAACAACCCACAATCAACCGGTCCCCGTTGATATGCAAGCCGTTGGGTTTATTCAGTTCCCCTCCTTCCATCCAGACTGCAGCCGTCCCATCTTTAATCTGATAAATCCGGCTGGTTTCATTGTCGCTAACAAACAGGACACCGTCAGAGGTTGCTGTAATATCGTTCGGGAAGATGCAGCCTTCGAGGGGAATCCGGCTAACTATCTGTCCTTTCCGGGGATCGATCACAGCCACCCCGGTGCGTTCAACCACAAAGAGTTGCCCCAGTGACAGGCACAACCCGGTAGGTTGTTTCAATCCGCTGATCCACTCCCGGTTAACGATGGTGCCATCCGGAGACAACTGGGAGAGAAACTCCTGCTGCCCGACAAGGAAGTTAGAGGTATAGATCAGGCCAGCCTCCGGGTCGTACACAGCCGACTCGGGATAACTGAGCTGATGCTTGATTTCCCATTCTAAAGTGAGTCCGGGATCACTTTCGACAGCTTCCCCGTCGCGCATCATAAAACCCCAGCCGCCAAACTCTTCGCCGACCAGGAGCGTGATTTCATTTTCACCTTGTTTCAGCGGGAGCAGCAGCTCATCGTAAAATCCGATCAGTCCCTGGAAACCGGAATCACGGCTCAGGTAAGCGTTGGTGCTGCTGAGGACCGGAGTGCCGTTCAGGAACACGGTGACATAATCGCTGTACCCAAGTTGGTACTTATGAATGCCGGCTTTATCGGCCTGGACGGTCGTCCGTGCGTAGATCCATCCCGGCTGGGCCGGATTGCGGGTAACCAGTTTATCCAGCGCCACCAGGCCGTCCGGATTGGCCGTCACGGGGTTCCAGACCGGTTCCTTCAGGACCGAATAATACCGGTACGGATCCACTTCGCTATTGACTACCGGCTGTGTGATCTCCCAGTTCAGGATCAGGCCCGGCGACTCCGGTACCGGAACGGGGGAGGGAGGAAGGGCAATATCTTTTTCCTGATACGAGAAGTTTGAGAACCAGGCGCTTCCATCCGCCGGTCCTTTCACCCCGATCCGTCCGGCCAGGTCACCCAATTCCAATTTGTTGATTGTCAAAACTTTTGAGGATTCCCCGTCCATGGTGACGCGGGCCCTCGTCCCATCCGTTTCCAGCCTGAAGTGGATCCAGCGGTTGACCGGGATCACGGCGGTTGAGGTATATCCATCTCCATGAAAAAGTTGCCAGCAGGAAACGCCATGATAGACCGGGGTATACTGAAAAGCGTCAGCATTCAGACCGTTCCCTTTATGAGGCCTGATATAGAACTCTTCATAATCGCGCGATGGCTGCTGGTGAAAAACAATGCCCGCATAGGAGCGGCCGCCGGTAACCCACGCATCCCATTCGATGATTCCGAAATGGAACCTGACCTCCTTCAGCAGGGCGATGCCCGCATACGCCTGCCTTCCACCAATCTCCTGGGTTTTGCCGTTGAACAGATCCCATTTGTCAGCAGTGAATGGAATGGTTTCCTGACCGGCTGCAGCGACGGAAACCAGCAAGGTCAGACTGGCTGAGAGCAACAATCCTTTTCCCATGATTTTTTTTCTAAAGATAAGTAGTTCAGGGAAAAGGATTGTTTTTAAACAGGGCCGTCTGCCGGTCAGAAATGACCGTTTGTCGAAGAATTGCAGAAATGCATCATGATTCTTTACAGGGATGATTTGAACATGAAATCATCCACGGTTACTGTCCCTTCTCCTTTACCATACACGCCCAGCTTCAGGCTTGAGAAACCACCGAGCACGTTTTTCTGGTAACCCGAGACTTCAAGGGCGATCTCATAAGGTTCCCATTTTTTGCCATCGGTGCTGTAGGAGAGGTAAAGCGTGTAATGATCCAGCCTGAGTTTTAAATATTTTATATCCGGATTTTTGACTTCCGGCCCCCAATGTTTCCGGCCGTTGAACAGATCGAAAAGCACTCCGTTTTTCAGCCCGAGGCCTGCAAAATAGTCATCTGTGAAATAAACGATCAGCCCGGCTTCCACGTTTTCACTGGGTTTGATGTACACGGAAGCTTCATAGTCAGGAGTTCCCGGCACCACATGCAAAACGTGGAGACGATCTTCTTCGGTATTGAAGGTCAGCTTACCGTTTTTGATCCTGTAATCCTCTTTCAGGCTGATACCGCTGAAACTCCACTGCAGGTTGAGCTCCGGCTTGCTGAAATCATCCGGAGTGATGAGGTTGTTATCGACAATCTCATAGTTCAGTTCCTTCACCTGCGACTGGTACCACCCGTCACCGGTCCAGCTAATGGGCTCGATCAAAACGCTGCGGCCCATCGGTAAATGACCGTTTTGGTATGCATGGTAAACGATGTACCACTGATTGGAGGAATCGGGAAAAATGGTTCCGTGGCCTTTTGACCACCAGGGCTCCGAAGCTTTCCAGGTCTTGATTACAGGATTGTACGGGGAGTTTTCCCAGGGTCCCGTCGGTGATTTCGAACGCGCACTAACGGCCATGTGTGAAGTAGCCGGACCCGAGGTCCCTCCCTGAGCGGAAGTCATGTAATAGTAGGGCTCCCGGTAAACCAGTTTCGGCGATTCGAGGCAGAAACATTCCACTCCATACTCAAAAGGGTAGATCCAGCCGTCATAGACATGCTTCATCACATCGGTAACCGACAGCCCGTCCGGTGCCAGCGGAGCCATCCGGCCACCATTCAGGTATAAATAGCGCGTTCCGTCAGGAGTGGCGATGTGGCCCGGATCGATCCCCTTGATGTCAATGTGTACAGGTTCGCTCCAGGGTCCCTCCGGGTGCGGGGCGGTAATGACAAAGTTGCCGCCCAGGTTGGTGGGGAAATAAATATAATAAACGTCCTTGTATTTGACCATGTCGGGGGCCCATACCTCGCCGACCTTCGTATTCAGCGCGCGGGTGACCCTTTCCCAATGCTTCAGGTCCTGGGATTTCCAGATCAGCAGGCCCGGAAAGAAGTCATAGGAAGAGTTGGTCATGTAAAAGGTGTCCCCGTCACGGATGATGGTGGGATCCGGGAAGTCGCCGCGGAGGACGATATTGGTTTGTGGGGCCTGACCAAAGGCAGGAGGGCAGGAAGGCAGAAAGGCAGAAAGTAAAGGAAAAAGGAAAAAGGAGAAAGTTAACAGTGAGCGTTTCATGAGTTTGGATTTGTCCTATATCAAAAATAAAAATTACGTTTGATCCCGACGGGTCATAAGCCCCTCTCCCGCGACCGGAGGGAGCGCGGGAGAGGGGTGGGGGTGAGGTCTTACCGTGTTACCGGAAAACTCGATATCCTCAGCCGGGCAGCACCCATTGGAAGGAGAATTATAGTCTCTGCCGGCTGGTCCGTGGTCACAGGACTATCCGGCAGCAATCCCACCAGGAAATTCTCATCCACCGTCCAGGCGGGGATCTTTTTCCCGGTTGCCCTGATCTCAATGGGAGCGGTTTC
>CAZJNQ010000074.1:0-4189 GCA_964547475.1 uncultured Porphyromonadaceae bacterium | reverse complement strand
CCGTCCAGGTCCGAAGGCTGACTTCCATCGGAAACCTGAGGACAACGACATCGCCCGGTTTCCACGTTTTCTCAATCCTTATATGACCGGAAGCTTCGCCGACGGGAAAATCCTCGCCATTGACGAGTACGGCCGGTTTCTTGCACCATCCGGGTATGCGCAGATAGAGCGGGAATCTCACCAGTTTTTCAGGATGGAGGGTCAGCTCAATTTGTTCCTCGAACGGATAACGGGTCTTTTCAGTTATGGTTACTATCGTATTGTTACCGGCTGTTGCGGTCACTTCATTGTCAGCATAGAGAGCGGCTGCAAGGCCATTGTCCGAAGTGGCCAGCCAGAGATGTTCCGCAAAATAGGGCCAGCCTTGTCCCTGGTTATGCTGGCAGCAGCGGTGGCGATGAGGTGAATAGAGGAACATCGGACCTCCGTTTTCCACCCCGGGACTTTTGGACACAGAATCTGACTGCGCCAGGTTAGGGGAGGTAAGGTATCTTAAAGCTTTCATGTCAGCCGTTAATGCAGCCGGATAGGAGTTAAAAGCCACATCTTCACAGACGTCGGCCCAGGACGGATCACCGGTGATGGTGTACAAAACCTCGGTGGAGAACATCATCTCCACCATACCGCAGGTTTCGATGGCCTGTCTCGGGTCAGAATAGCCAGGACGGCAGTTTTCGTCACCGCCGAACATCGCACCAGGCACCTGACCGTAGAGCTTCCGGATCTCAGTGTAATTTCTTTCAGAGGCGACAAGATGCTTTGATTCATGGCTTTGCATGTAAAAGGTGGTGGGTTCCCCAAAACTCTGCGACATGTTCACATTGTGCCAGTCCGGGATACCGTCTGTCCAATTGACCGATTTCCTGTGCACTTTCTCAGCCAGCTCAAGCAGTCCCGCATCCCCGGTACGGTTGTACAACCAATACACGCTGTACAGGAGGTCGCCTCCGCGGTTCGATGGCCAGTACCCGATCAGGAATTTATCTTCCGGGATGGTTTTCAGGTAGTCGAAATAGCGTGTCATCAGCCGGATCACACGCTCGTCGTCTGACCTGGAATAATAATCCTGGAGCACAAAAAGCATAACCATGTTTGGCCACAGATCGTCACGCCCGGTAAGGTCGGTGGCAGCTCCCGTGCGGTTTTTATCGGGACCGAACCATCCATCCTCCTTCTGACTCCTGATCACGGCATCAATCCAGGTCTGGGCTTCAGCGATCATCTCCTTTCGTCCCAGGATCCAGGCCAGGTTGCTGTATCCTTTCAGCCAGTAAGGCACCTCCTCCCATCCATGATCGCCCGAACCGTCCTCGCTCAGCCAGGAATTGTTTTCCTTGATCAGGAACTGGCTGATCTCCCCAAGATGCCCGAAATATCCATCAGCCTGCAGTTCCAGTTGTTTCAGCAGCCATCCTTTCGGCTTAATCGCTCCAACCGGCAGGCGGATGAAGGGGGTGTAAAGCAACGGGGCCCGGTTACCGGTATAATGACTGTTCGTTTGGGTTGTATCGGGCAAGGCTACGGTAGTAACCTGCGGAGCCTGGTTGCAGCCTGTGAAAGCGATCATCGTAATGGCCGCTAAAACAATCGTTACTTTCATATTCCGATAATTTAATGTATCCGGGTAAAAATAATAATAAGAACCGGCTTGAACTCATTTCACCGCCGATCAGCGAGATCTCAGCCATGACTGTTTTTCATAAAAGTACAGACAATCCTTTTGATGTCATACACTTCTGCACAAGCTTTGATAATGGATAGGGCCTGATGCCCATTTTTTCGTAGACGATATACTTAAAAATATTTTCAAAATGTTTTGGAAATGTTAAATGAATTTTGTAGATTTGCTATTGAGAAAAAAATATGAACAGTAAACTTAAAAATATAGCAATTATTCGATCGGGCATCTTTGCCAGGACTGTATCTGAAGGAGACATTGTGTTGTTACAAACCAAGCATTTTGATGAGAACGGACAGTTAACCAGTTCTTTACATCCTGATGTGATGATTTGCGATTCGGTCGAACGGCATCTCCTAAAACCGGGTGATGTACTATTTTCGGCCAAAGGTACCCGAAATTTTGCCTCGGTTTATTTAGATTATGGTTATCCTTGCGTGGCTTCAACCTCGTTTTTAGTGATCCGAATCATTAAACAAATCCTCATTCCGGAATTCCTTGCTTGGTTTATTAATCATCCTGATACGCTTCATCTCATAAAATCCCAGGCGATCGGGAGTTCGATTGTCTCGATTTCAAAACCGGTATTGGAGGAGCTGGAGATTTCCGTTCCTGATTTGAAAACGCAGAAGGCTGTTTTAAAAATTAGCCGATTATGGGAGCATAAGAATCTGTTGGAGAAACAGTTGGGGGAACTACGCAACAAACAACTGCAAAATCTGATAAAAATAGCAATTCAATAATATGACCCACAAGATCACTCAAAAGGACATCAATGATGCAGTCTGGAAAGCCTGCGATACATTCAGGGGAAGCATCGATCCCAGTGTTTATAAAGATTATGTGCTGACCATGCTGTTCATCAAGTATCTCAGTGACGTGCATGATGATAAACTTGATAGCTACCTGAAGAAATACAATGGTGACCGCGATCGTGCCAATCGGGCTATGCAACACGAGAGGTTTATAGTTCCGGCGACCAGTCATTTCAAATACCTGTTTGAACACAGGAACGAAGTCAACATCGGGGAACTGATCAGCATTGCTCTGAATGACCTGGAAGAGGCCAACCGCGAAAAACTGTACAGTGAAGATGGAGCCGGCATTTTCCAGAACATCGATTTTAATAGCAGCATGTTGGGCGAACCGAAGGATAAAAACGTCCGGTTGAAGAACCTGTTGCTTGACTTTAACAAAGAGGAACTGGATCTGCGTCCATCACACCTGGATGGAACCGACATTATCGGTGGTGCTTATATGTTTCTGATTGAAAACTTTGCCAGTGATGCGGGAAAAAAGGCCGGTGAGTTTTTTACGCCCAAAGAAGTGTCGACTCTGATAGCCCGATTGACTAAATCGGCACCGGGCTCTCGCATTTGCGATCCCACCTGCGGTTCGGCGTCTTTGCTCATTAAGGCGGGAGAAGAGGTCGGTTCGGATAACTTCTCCCTCTACGGGCAGGAAGCCAATGGCAGCACCTGGGCATTGGCTGTCATGAATATGTTTTTGCACGGATTCGATAACGCCACCATTCGTTGGGGAGATACGATCCGGAATCCCAAACTGAAAGAAGGAGACGCCCTGATGAAGTTCGATACGGTCGTGGCAAATCCGCCCTTTTCCCTGGACAAATGGGGAAAGGTTGACGATAAGGACGAAAACAGGGTAAGCGACAACTTTGATCCGGAGACCGACAAATACAACCGCTTCTGGAGAGGCATTCCACCGAAAAGCAAGGGCGACTGGGCCTTTATCAGCCATATGATCGAAACCACCTATGAGCGAAAGGGGAAAGTAGGTGTGGTTGTGCCCCATGGGGTCCTGTTCCGCGGGGCGAGCGAAGGGAGAATCAGACAAAAAACCATCGAAGAGAACCTGTTGGAAGCCGTGATCGGATTACCGGCAAACCTGTTTTTCGGGACGGGTATCCCTGCTGCCATCCTGGTATTCAATAAAGGTAAAGGAAACAATTCCAACGTTTTGTTTATCGATGCCAGCAAGAACTTTGAAAGCGCTAAGAACCAAAACAAGCTGCGACCCGCCGATATAGATCTGATCGTTGATACCTATCGCCAGTTTAATGCAGGGCAACACCAGCCCGGTGTGCTCATGGATAAATTCAGCTATGTGGCCACCTTTGATGAGATCAGAGACAACGATTTTAATCTCAATATCCCCCGGTACGTGGATACCTTCGAAGAAGAACCCGAAGTCGACATCGCCGCTGTTCAAAAAGAGATCGACCGGCTTGAGGGTGAATTGAAAGAGGTCCAGACGGAATTGAACCGGTACCTT
This sequence comes from uncultured Porphyromonadaceae bacterium, assembly GCA_964547475.1. Lineage (GTDB taxonomy): Bacteria > Bacteroidota > Bacteroidia > Bacteroidales > UBA12481 > UBA12481. The sequence goes on along the minus strand of CAZJNQ010000074.1, from coordinate 216 downwards.
AAAGAGTTAGGTGTTTAATTCGAAATTCAACTCACTGGAATTCTAAATAACTATTGGGCTAACTGAAACCTAAATGAACGAAACTGTAACAGCGTATAAAGACTCACCGCTTGGGAAGATTCCGGTGGACTGGGAAGTGAAGACTTTCGAGGACATCGCAGAGATTGATAAAGAGAGTTTGAATAGCAATACTCCTGTAGATTATGAGTTTAATTA
>CAZJNQ010000073.1:0-14010 GCA_964547475.1 uncultured Porphyromonadaceae bacterium | reverse complement strand
ATAGAAAGGGATTCAGAAGTTTTCAAATCAGTCTAATGAATTAATTGGGTTTAATAAATTTGATCTATGATGTGGGACCATTCAATTTTTACTTTTGCTAATGAAATCTTAAAACTATCCTTATGAAAACAACTCTACGTCTATTGATTCTTGGTTCAGCCTTCGGAATTCTGTGTTTTGCGGTGAGTTCATGTGAGGACAAGAACCACCCACCAGTAGTCAGTTCGGTGGTGGTTAATCCGAGCACTGTGGATCCTGGTGGGAGTGTCACAGTCACAGTTACAGCCACCGATGCAGATGCCGATCCCCTTACCTATGCTTATACCGTAAACGGCGGTGCCATTAGCGGTACGGGAGCCAATGTACAATGGATTGCTCCCAACTTAGCAGGTGCCTATTCGGTAACCGTAACGGTTACCGATGGAATGGGCGGAACAGGTCTGGGTAATGGCGCCCTGACTGTCAACCAGGTTGTACAGTTCACCGGAGTATCCGGTACTGCAAGTTTTCTTGCCGGTTCTGCCGGAGATCTTTCCAACGCCAAAGTCAGTCTCTACACCAGCTATGAAAACTGGTCTTATAATTCACCCATTAAATACGGGGCTGTCACAGGCAGTGGTGCTTCCGTCAGCTTCAGATTGTCTGCTAACCCAGGTAACTATTACCTGGATGTCTGGAAAGATAATGACAACAACGGATTCTGGAGTAGTGGCGATTTTGTCGGATGGTATGGTTCCGGTGGACTCGGTTCAGAAAACCTGACCGAGATACAAATTCAGCAAGGGCTGACCTCGCAGGTAGCATTGACCATGTATATCATTCAGTAAGCCGGGATGTTTTTTTCAATAAAGAAATGTCCGCCGTAAAGGGCGGACATTTCTTTTAGCGTATCAGAATTCTTTCCTTCAATACGCGGTTTCCTATCTTAACCTGAAGGATCCACAAGCCAGGCACCCAAGAACGTATATCCCACTTCAGTTGGTTCCACTCCCGGCTCTCACCCTCCTCACGATAAACTTCCCTTCCACAAATGTCAACACAGGAAATGACCATCTTCTCGCCAGGAATACCTTTAAATTCTGCTATTAACCAGTCTTCTGCAGGAACCGGATAGACCCTTATTTCCTTTCCCTCCATCTGTAAGCTTATACCAGAAGGACTCGCAACGATCACCGGCAGAATAAACCAATTATTTGATTCATCTGATTCCATTACCAGATTTTCCTTATCGATATAACCAATCAGGTAATACTGTCCCGGATAGCTGTCGGCAGGCATCTTAAATCCAGTGTACATCAAAGAATTAGTATGTGCTCCCAGGAGTCGGGTCGCAAAATGGCACATTTCTTTGTCGGATGGATCCAGTACCTCGTCGGCAGAAAGAAAAAAGATTGTTTTAACCTGATTGGCCGGAACTAGTCCGTTATTGCTGACAAAGAATGATATCCTGACATTACTGGAAGGAGTAATTATCGGTGGATACAATAACATGTTGGTAATCTGGAGATCAGGAGCCGATCCCTGAATAATAACTGTTTTAGATGCCATATTATTGCTTTCGTTCGATTCATCGATCTCACCGGCGGCATCAGCCATGATCAGGGCATACCAGGTTCCGGAGGTCACCTCATCGGGTAAGGCAATATCTTCCCCGCTGATGGAAACCTGAGTACCCGGGTCCAGCGGATCCATGCTTCCGTATGCCAGGAAAAAGTCATTGGCATCAATGGTCAGGTCTCCCGAAAGGTACAATTGAACCTGGTTGGCAGGAGCCTGGCTGGCCCCGATATTGAGCAAGGTGCATTTGATGTCAATGGAACCACCCGCCGGCACGGTTCCGGGGGTTACGGAAAAATCCTGGATGGTCAGGTCGGGTTTGGCATCACTGGCAACCGTGACGGTGACCTCGTTGGATTTGGCTGATTCCCCAACCGGGGAAGAGTACACTGCCGTAACGTAATAGGTATAAATGCCCAGGGCCAGTTCGGCATCAGAGAACTCGAAGCGGGCAGGATCATTGATCGTCGATATCATAACCGTATTCCGGTAAATCCTGAAGCCGGCCAGCGTTCCCCCTCCGGGCTCGGGTTCCCCCCATGTCAGCCTCACGGTCGTCTGCACAACCTGGGCCACCAGGTTCCTGGGAGGATTCAGGGCCGGATTGCCCACAACCAGGAGGGTTGAAGCCTGGTTGTTATCCTCAATGGATTCTTCCACGGCACCATCGGCATCGGCAATGAACAAAACCTGCCACTTTCCGTTATTAACGCTTGCCGGAATCGGAATGTCAGTTCCGGTAATATTGACCGATGTTCCGGCATCGATCGAATTAACGGTTGTCGAAGCCAACTGGCGGTCGCCCGAATCGAACGCTTCATCCGACGACAGGTAAACCCGGAGCATGCTTGTACCGGCAGTTGCCGTTCCCCGGTTTTCCATGGTACAAGTCAGGTTGACCATACCCCCCGGTTCAACGTTGGCCGGATCTATTCCGGGATGGGTAATGATCAGGTCGGGCCTGGCCGCCCCACCGACGGTTACCGTTACGGAATTGGATGCCGGCGATTCACCTGACGGGTTCTGGTACAATGCCGTAACATGATATTTATGGCTTCCATCAGGCAAATTATTGTCGGCATAGGTCAGCAGGTCAGGATCGGTCACGGTGGAGATCAGGACCTGATTCCTGAATACCTTGAAACCATTCAGGGTACCGTTCCAGGCAGCCGGCTTTTCCCAAATGAGTGTCACATTCCGTCCGGTGAGTGTGGCGGTGAGGTTCCTTGGAGGATTGAAAGTCCCGCCAGATCCAACAGTAAATGTGATCGTTGATCCGGCAGTACCTATGTTGGATATTTTGATGCCTCCGGGAGAACCGTTGCTCAGAAAGTCGGAAGGATTGGTATTATCGTTGAAGGAGGTCCGGCCCACATCGGCGCTGAAGGGAGCCGCGTTGATGTTTCCGTTATACCGGGTTGTCCCGTTGGGACGATAAACATACACTTCATCGGGCGGTCCCTGAGCATTGCCATCCAGAGACTGGTTCACCCGGTAAATGATCAGCCCGGTCCCGAGCAGGCTGGATTCGAAGCGACCCTCCGCTTTACGGTATTCCAGAACAAAGAATTCCGTTGTTGAGTTGGGTGAAGCGATCTTGTAGGCAGCATAGGCATCTGAAGACAAGGGCTGAAGGGAGTAGGTACCATCAGAGGTTATCGAAGGAATTTGCGAGAACCACTTGCCGTATTTCATCTTCATGTAAGCGCTCATGTGCTGCGGGGGTGTTTGATTATGCGCCATCAGGTCCCAGGGCCCAACCGGAGTGATGTCATCGTTTACATAACGATACAGATCCGGAGCACCGAGGCTATGGAACATCTCGTGGCAAAGGACGCTGACACCCAGGGCCTCCGACAACTGGAAATTGAAATCATAGACTTGCGCGTCACCGAAGAAAACAACGTAACCTTCCTGCATATTCCAGCAATGAGGCCACAGTAAGTCGCTCCAGCCGTCAGTTCTGCCCTGTATGATGAAACAGACATTGTCCACTTTCCCGTCATCGTCATGATCATAGTCGATCCCGCTGGCTTCCACTTGGGCCTTGACAAACAAAGAGGCATTTTTTAACAGGGTCATTTCCCGATCGATATATTGACCATCGGACCGGTAGCCTTCTGAATTGGTAGCTGAGTAGGGCTGGTAATAACGCCTCGAATGACTGTCCTGATAGGAAACAATGGTGGTTCCGTTCGGACCCGGATAGAAGGTCGAGTTGACATTCAACTGGTTTTTTGACACTTCTTTAAAGTACTCCGCCATCGAGACCGCGCTGACACCGTTGAATTGCGTTGAATAAACGGTAAGGGGTTCGGTGTATTCGTTCTGGTTGCTGAACCGGATAAAGATCGCCAGGTTATTGTAGTTGCCGGTCGTTGTAAAATAGCGACCGGATTTCAGGGCCGGTTTCCCGAAGAAGTTGTTGAAGCGTTCCCGGTATTTTTCCGAGCTGATGTTCAAACCGGGTGTCAGCCCGCCTGAGGCAGGATCATCCCGCCCGGGTATCAGCCGGGTCGGCACTAGTTCTTCTCCCTGTTTCGCCGCATAGACGAAATAACCGGTTTCAGGGTCATGAATGATCGTATAGCGCTGCGCATCGTGAAGCCAATGGTAATACTCGTCCCCGGTCGCAAAGCAGTTCAGGAGAGTCCCGTCGGGTTGGGTGACCTGTTGGGGTACGAACTCCAGGTAAGCGGCAAATGCCCTTGTTCCCGCTGACAGAAATGCAGCCGTTATCAGCAACAATCGCAATGTTTTCATAGGTTCTGCGTCCTGGTTGTCAAATTAAAAATAAAGAAAAGCCGGATATCAGCACAAGATTAATTATAATTTTATCCATATATATTAACCTGTGATTATATGAAACCACGTTTTGTAAAACCGGGAATGCCGGTTATGATCCTGGCTCTGTTTTTTTTCGCGAATGCCGTCAATGCACAAGTTACCGAAGGGGAAAAACATCTGCGCAACCTGGCTATTGCCGGTGAATCCGGATGGATTACGGAAAACAACCTGACGATTGCCTTTTCGCAGGTCAGCCTGACGAACTGGGCTGCAGGCGGGCAGAATTCCATGTCGGTCAACGGCCGTTTCAACGGGTTTTACAACTACAAGAAGGAACACCTGGCATGGGACAACCAGATCGATCTGGGATACGGGTTGCTCAAGCAGGGGAAAACCATCTGGCAGAAAACGGATGACCGGTTTGAACTCCTGTCAAAGGTGGGTTATGGATTTTCTCCAACCTTAAGCGGAGCCGCCCTGGCCAGTTTTAAAACGCAGTTCAGCCCCGGTTATTCCAAGCCCGAGGGAGGCGTCAGGATTTCCGACCTGCTCTCTCCGGGTTATTTTCTGGGTGCCATCGGGATTGATTACAAAAAAGGTGACAATTTCACGCTTTTCGTTTCACCCGTAACCACAAAAATGACTTTCGTGATTGATGACAGCCTGTCGCTGGCCGGCGCATTCGGAGTGACTCCAGGCGAAAATTTCAGGGCAGAGCTGGGAGGGTATATCCGGACGATGTTCAAGCATAACCTGATGGAGAATGTTGGTTTCCAAACGAATATCGATCTTTTTTCCAATTACCTCAAAAATCCCCAGTTTGTGGATGTGAGCTGGGAGGTATTGGTCCTGATGAAAATCAACAAGTACCTCTCGGCCAACCTGAACACGCACCTGATTTACGACCATGATATCCAGATCGGAAAGGACACAAATAACGACGGCACGATGGATGATTTCCGCCCGCGCGTCCAGTTCAAGGAGCTGGTGGGATTGGGATTGTCATTCAAAATACCGGCCAAGTAGCTGTTCATGAGTAAATAAAAGTTTGAACAATAAGTAATAAAAAGCGTATATTTAGAAGCAGGTGATGTCATATGCATAACGCTCGTCCAAAACAACACTAAACCATACCTTATGAAAAAGACCGTAGCATTCCTGCTGGCTGCTGTTCTCATCGCGCTTCCCGCACTCCAGGTCAGCGGCCAGGACAAGGATACCGTTCAGCCGTTAAAGAAACAGTATTCTGCCCTTGGCTTGTGGGGCATTGGCCTGAAAGGCACGACCGACGGAGTCGGGTTCGAAGTCATCAAGGGATTCGGAAGCCGTTTGAATATCAGGCTGGGATACTCTTTCCTCAAGATCCCTTTCACCTATCCCATCGCAATGGAGGGACTCTCAGTTACCGCAACAGCCAACCTGAAATTTGGAGGAGCCAATCTCTTCCTGGATTTTTATCCTGTCAGGAATGTGATCCACCTGACAGCAGGGGTGATGCAGAATGGAATGAAACATTCCGTTTCGGTGACTCCGACATCGGAATACCCTTATGGCGACATCATGGTCCCGGCTTCGGAAGTGGGCACTGTTGAAGCCGTGATCACACCGAAGCTGAAATTCTCACCCTATGTCGCCCTGGGTTTTGGCAACACTTTGTCGAGGGAACACCGGGTGAGTTTTAATTTTGAAATGGGGGCTCTCTATCACGGGGCTCCGCAGCTTGACCTCATCGGCACTAAAATGCTCAGCCCGATGGCCAGCGAGAACAACGAACAGGTCATTATGACCGCCATAGCTCAGTACCAGTGGTACCCTATGATATCCATGCAATTATCTTTCAGGATCATTTAAAGTCTTATCTCCATGAAAAAACTCAAGATTCTCTTCGCATTTGCAACTATTCTTGCCTTTGCCGGTCCCTCCTGCGATAAATTCAGCCTGAATCCCGACGATCTGGATATTACCCTGGACATGAGTATAATTAAAACGACCATCACCGTTCAATTTCTTGATGCGGCCAGTGGGGAGCTCGTCGGATTCGATGATGGGAAGCAAGTCCTGATCAATGTGTTCGGTCCTGACAGCCAATGGGTGGTGAATACTTCGGGGAAGAGGCGGAATCAATTCCTCTCCGCAGCCGGCTATATGACTGCCGGCTTCGACCCGTACAATGCCAAGCCAACCCCGAATGATCCGGTCAAACTGACCCTGGTGGCCAACCTCGACGGATATGTTCCGACCTCGCTGCCGATCTCCCTCATAAGCGAAGGAAGCCATGATTTTGTCGTCAACATGGTCAATGTTGAGGCTCCGCCTGAAGGGGTGGCGGTTGACCGGTTAGCCGACGTGGGATCTACGAGCAACGGGAGAGTAAATGAAAATATTGAGATTAACACGGCAGGCAACGAGGTGAACATCAAGCTGAATGAAGGAACCGAAATACGTGACGAAGCCGGCCAGCCGCTGCAAGGCAAGCTGGACCTGTCAGTTGCCTACTTCAATCCTACAAAGGCTCAAGCCTTGTCGTGTTTTCCCGGAGGATTGAGCGTTCAGGTCAGCAATGAAAGCGGCACTAAAGAAAGCGGGGCTTTCTTCTCGGCCGGTTTTGTGGCAATCGACATAACAGACGAGAATGGCAAGCAGGCAGCTACCTTTGGTGGCGGAGACATGGAGCTGGACCTGGCTGTTGACGGGAAGGTCATCAATTACGAAACCGGCGAGCCCGTTCAGGCAGGCGACCGGGTGCCCATATGGAGTTATGACGATAAGACGGGAGAATGGGCTTTTGAGAAGTACACCTACCTCACCCTGGCACCCGACGGCCTGAGGGCGACCGCCCATATGCAGCATTTAAGCTACTGGAATCTCGACTGGCTGAACGTGGCCTGTGCCATGGTTGAACTGTATTTCACGACCCAGGATCCCGCCCTGGCACAGCAATGGGCCTATAACTTGTGGTTTAAGGCCATATTGAGCGGTTCCGAGGAAAATCGTACGCAGGGTTACTTCTCGGGTTTTCCCGAGCTGACCGGTACAAGGACCGAATTAAACACCGAAGTATTGCAGGGTGTCCCGTTGTACAGGGAGGTCATAGTCAGTTTCTATGACCAGCCAGGCACCACGCCCCTCTGGAACCTTCCGGGTCCCGTCACCCTCAACATATCCGGCAACACGGCGATTGAAGTTCCCCTTACTCCCAATCCCAATGCAACAGGGAGCGGGGGAACCCAAACCCTGACCATAACTTTTAACGTGACTGTTTTTTGCACCGATCAGGGAGCTTCGGCAGTGATACCGGATGGCACTCTCCTGAGATACAGAAAGAAAGGCGAAACAATCTGGGGTACCATTACGGCTACGGGCGGAACAGTGACCATTGCCGGATTGCAGCAGAACCAGATGTATGAAGTCCAGGCTTTATACGACGGTGAATGGGTGCCAACACCCGTATATGAATACTTCGTTGAATCTTCGTCATCAACGGTGCTGACCAAGGACCTCCATTTTGAGATCGTGTGCGGTGGTTGACCCAAAAACTGAGAATCAGACAAGTCCGGGCTTTTCAGTCCGGACTTTTTTTTATTTTCGGCTGATCTTTTCCGTAGACTTGATGCTCATCGGGATGGTCATCGGGGCCGGCAATTCGGAGGATTCGACCGAGATCACCCCGGAGATAGTAGTGACGCCTTCTCCTTTGCTGATCAGGCCCGTGACCGGATCGAGGGAATAAGTGCCCTCCTTGCCCCCTGCCAGTTCATAGGTCATGTTCATTCCCTGAAGCTGCATGCCTGCCGAAGGATCCGCCTGGGTAATCTGGGTAACAACCTTGATGTCATTGGTGCCCTGTTTGTTGCCCAGGAATGTGTATTCAATGGCGGTATTGAATACAACCATCTGTTCCACCTTTTCCTGGGTTGACCATTTGAATTTTGGTTTAACCGGGCTCTCGGGAAAATTAAAATAGAAGAATCCGCCCACGGATTTGGCAAAGCCTTCCGGCGTAGCGCCGATATTGGCAGAGGTCTGTACCAGCTGGCTAGCCAAATTCTCCATCTCTGCCATGGCCTTGCTGATCTTTTCCTCCATCCCTTCGGGGGCTACCACATCGGTCACGGCACCTCCCCGGGAGAGGGTGAATAAATAAGTTTCATTCAGGGTCAATGTCGACATTTTAGCATAATCCGGTACCTCCTTGTCGGTTGAGGAATTATATGTAACGTCCCCCATCGGCGTTTTGGAATCCATAATCAGCTCGACCAGCATGCCTGACAGGCGGAAGGAGCCGTCTGCGTTGGACTCAATCACTTTAAAATGGTAAGACATGGTGGTTTCCATTGTCATGGTATTGGTTTGACCCATGACGTCCTGTGCGATATCCTGGGCAACGGCCGTCGTATAGGTAAACTCATCACCCGGTTTCAACAGGTACCCAAGCTGCACTTTTTTAGCTTCAGCCTGAAAGGAGATAGCCGCCAGCATGGCAGCTGCTAATAAGGTCGGAGTAAGTTTCATGATAAATAGCTTTTATGTTTCAGGCAATAAGATCATTCAATTGCCGGTTTGTTACAATCCCGATCCGAATATCGGATTAATTGGTGACAAAAAAATGTTTATTCCTGATTTTCAGTTGGCCGGTTTGTTCGGGTTTAATAAGCGGAAAACCCGCCAGGTATTGCTACCTGCCGGGTTTGTCTGCTTGGAGCCAAGGCCGGGAATCGAACCCGGAATGGCGGTTTACGAAACCGCTGTTATACCGTTTAACTATCTTGGCCAGAGGCGGCGGCAAATATAGAAACGATTTTTATTTTCGCCAAGGGATTTGGTTTTCTGCGAAATAATGTATTTTTGGCTGAAAATCTGCAAGAAGATGAAAACAACGCGAATCGCCGTTCTTGCGGATGTCCCGTTCACCTGCTAACCGGGACATCCGTCCCGCGCTGCACTGGCAGCAACAATCCATTCTCCATACTTTTATTTTATGACCCGGTCAAAATGAAAAACCGGTTAGCACATAATAAGACATTCGATTTTAAACTGATAAAAAAAGATCTCTGGGAATCCATTGCCGGAACGGCAATGGATTTCACCCAGGGTAAGATCGGAAGGGCAGTATTTCTGCTGTCGGTCCCCATGGTGCTCGAGATGTTAATGGAATCGGTCTTCTCGATCGTTGACATCTATTTCGTTTCCAAGCTGGGATCCGATGCCATCGCCACAGTCGGTATCACTGAATCGCTCATTACCATCGTTTACGCGATCGGAGGCGGATTGGCCACAGCCACGACCGCCCTGGTTGCACGGAGGATCGGGGAAAAACACCAGGAGGAGGCATCCAGGACCGCATTCCAGGCGATCGTCACCGGTATCCTGGTTTCGCTGTTGATCGCGATTCCGGGGGTTATCTGGAGTCCTGACCTTCTCCGTTTGATGGGAGGCAATGAAGAGATGCAGAACGGCCTGTCGGGTTATACAAAAATCATGCTGGGTTCCAACGGCATCATCATCGTGCTGTTTATCATCAATTCCATCTTCCGCAGTTCAGGCGATGCCGCCATGTCCTTCAGGGTCCTTCTGACAGCCAACCTGATCAATATCGCGCTTTGTCCGGTCCTGATACTCGGTCTCGGGCCGTTCCCGGAACTGGGCATCCGTGGCGCCGCCCTGGCAACGGTGATCGGGCGCTCATCAGGGGTAGTGCTTCAACTTTTTATCCTGATCAGGGGCAAGCGGAGAATCCGTCTCAGTCGTTCCGTAATCCGCTTTGAACCGCGAATCATCTGGAAGATCATCCGGATCAGCCTGGGCGGGATCGGACAATCCCTGGTCGCCACCACGAGCTGGATCCTGCTGGTACGGATCATCGCTACGTTCGGAAGCGCCGTGGTTGCAGGCTACACCATCGCCATCCGGGTGGTCATCTTTGCCCTGCTTCCGTCCTCCGGGATCAGCAACGCGGCTGCCACGCTTGTCGGGCAGAACCTGGGAGCGGGACAGCCGGGAAGAGCTGAGCGGTCGGTCTGGATCACTTCGAGGATCAACCTGATATTCATGAGTTTGCTGGGATTTGTCATGATTTTGTTCACGGGATTTTTTATCCGGTCATTCATCCAGGATGGCGCAGTCATCGGTCCGGGTGTCCAGGCATTGCGTATCATGAGCATCGGTTTTCCTTTTTACGGTTTGGGAATGGTGATGATCCAGTGTCTTAACGGAGCCGGGGACACCGCTACACCCACGAAGGTATTCCTTCTGTGCTTCTGGATGATCGAACTGCCGCTGGCATGGATATTATCCAGGTTTGCTGGTTATGCCGGAGTGTTTATCGCCATAGTGCTGGCCGAATCCACGATGACCGTGATCGCCTTTTACCTTTTCCGCAAGGGGAAATGGAAACTTAAAAAGGTATAACTTTAAGGGTATGAAAGCCGGGTGGCTGATCATGGCAATGATCGGGATAATGGTTATCCTGTCAACCGGATCCTGCAAAAAAGATCCTGTCAATCAGCCACCTGTGCCTTTCTTTTCGATCACGCCCGATTCAGGCGACACGGAAACCCTTTTTGCTTTGGATGCAACGGGATCTCACGACCCGGAAGACCCGGATTCGGTTCTCGAGTACCGCTGGGATTATGACGATGACGGCATTTACGACTGGCTCTTTGTGAGGACCCTCGTCAACATCCATAAATATGCTGCCCCGGGGCTTTATACGGTGCGCCTCCAGGTACGGGACAGCGAAGGAGCCACCGCATCCGTGACGCGGCAATTGCAGGTCGGACAGGGCAATGCCTATCCAATGACACCTTTTGCGCCCAACCCGGGCGACAGCTCGAACAATATCCTTTTCGGAGGAAGGCTTTCCTGGGTTGCCCTTGATCCCGATGACGATCCCCTCACCTTTGATCTTTACCTGGGTTCCGGACAAGATCCTCCCCTGATTGAGCAGGACCTGCCGGCGGACCAGTATTTCCCCTCAGGGCTGGTCCCCGGACGGCAATATTTCTGGAAGGTCGTTTCCAGGGATCCCGGAGGATTGACAGCTACTTCGCCCGTCTGGCGCTTTTCGATCCATTCAGGGATCTATATCCGGGACACCCTGACTGATCCCCGTGACGGACAGAAATATCCTGTCATTTACCTGAACCAGACCTGGTGGATGACCCGGAACCTTAATTATGACCGCCCCGGAAGGTCACTGTGCTATGATAATGATCCGGTCAACTGTGGCCAATACGGACGTCTTTACTCCTATTCCTCGGGTGATACGGTTACCTGTCCGCCAGGTTGGAGAATCCCGGGTGACCAGGATTGGTATGTAATGGAACAGTCGCTTGGGATGATCCGCTACCCCAACATACCATCGGGCTGGATGGGCAATGACCAGGCCTACCAGATGATGGAAGGCGGTACGTCGGGTCTTGATCTCCAATTTTCAGGGTATGCCGACTGGGACAGGAATTGCTATTTTCTGAATGAAAAGGCATTCTTTGTCCCGGGTTATTATGGAAGGATGATGATCCGCAATTACGGGAAAATCTATATTGACAGCTGGCGCAGCGACACATTCAGGGAGGTTGAGTATACCGCGGTCCGTTGCATCAAGTGAGGGCACCCAGCTTTTTCAGCTCCTTCCTGTGGTGATCGATGGCTTGCCTGATACCGTCCCTCTCCTTTAACAGCTGCGACAATTCCCATCCCTCGCGGATCGCTTCCTTGTCAAAATTCTCCAGAACGATATATTGGAAGGATTTTCCATTGAACCTCACTTTAATGGATTCCAGGTAGTTATCGGCAATGAAGGAAATAATCCCGGCATCGGTGCCTTCGCGAAAATCAATGGTTTCCCATTTGTCTTCCATGTCTTCCACTTTCCGGTTCCAGGGATCACCCAGCGGGATGGTGTCAGAGACCACATAGCTGTCCCTGTTATAGACCCGGATGGAAACATGATCGATCCACGCCTTGCCGTAATAATGGCTGGTCAACCAAATTTCACCCTTTTCATTCAGATTGATCTTCAGGAAAATACGATTCCAGGAGTTATTCACTGTCTGGTTCTTGTGTTCGTAGAAGCCTGGCAGGCCGGCTTCCCCGGGTGTGAAAAGGAAGTTGCGGGTAAGTGGCCGGATGCACGCATCCACGCCGGCCTCCAATTCTTCACTGGCGGCTATGACCTGCCTGTGGTATCCGGTCGCAATGGAATCCCTTTTCCGCATGGCCAGCCCCACGATCCCAAAATCATTTGCATTCCAGACGATCATCGAATCCAGCAACTCCATGGCTGTGGTATATTCATGGTTTTCCAGAAGCAAACCGACCCGCTGGAAATCCTCTTCAGCCTTTTGCGAGGCACCTGACCGGCAGGAAGCCGAAACAAGCAATGTCAGAAGGATGCTGAAGCCAGTGAACGCGTGTTTCATTATTGCTTTTTTATCAAAAGTAACGGTTTAAACCATTGGTTTATTCACCGATCTAAACCCGTGTCGGCAAATTCGCTAAATTGCCCTCCATTTTTCCAGCATGGCCAGATCTTTTTCAAAAAACATGATCATCTGTATTCTTGCCTGCCTGGCCGGGGCCTGCTCAGATGAATTCAATCCCAACTTACCATCGGTGCCGACGCCGGTCCTTTATGGGGTCATCAATCCGGCTGACAGCCAATACTCGGTCAGGCTGACCCGGACTTTCATCGGAACAGGTGATGCGTACGAAATGGCAAGGAAAGCCGATTCCCTGTATTACCACGGGGCACAAGTTTTTCTTGAGACAAGGGACCTGTCAGGCAACCTCCTAGAGTGGGCTGAGTTGGAAGAAACAGCAATAGAAGAGCGGGCTGCCGGTGTTTTTGCCGAAACACCAAACATCGTTTATCAGACCGATGCATCGCATCTACACCTTACACCAGGATATTTCTCATCGCGGGGGCTGCCTTACAAGATCAATCTCACGGTCAAGGCCGTGGTTCCCGGGCAGGGCGATACCATTCGATCAACCACCCGCCTGCGCAGCGTCCCCCGGATAACGAAACCCCAGTACTACATCACGAAGGTTTATCTTTATTCCGAAGAACCCTTCAGCATGGCCTGGATGGACAGCAACGGAGAGAGCTATTTCGAAATCCTGATAAGGATGCGGTATACGGATTTTTTGTATGACGATGAAAGGGACAGGGTTGCCGAATGGGTGCTGACGGGAGTGGCCACAAACGAGACTTCCTTCAGTGGAGGGGAACAAGCGGCCTACTCCTACTATTTCCGTCCCGAGAACTTTTATTCCCATCTGAGATCGGTTATTCCCGAGGATCCTGAAGTAGAGGCCAGGGTAGCCCGGGATATCGACTTCATCATCCTTTCAACCAATGAGGACCTGGAGTTCTACCGGCGGGCCTATGAGATTGCCGATGATTACCGCGGATCCGGTTATTCCAATATCACAAACGGACTCGGCTTGTTTACAACCTATTCGGCAGCTGGTATTTACGGGCTTCAGTTCGGCCGGGTTGAGCTCGACTCGCTCGCCGGAGGTAAGTACACGAAACACCTGAAGTTCAAGAACTGGTAAGCCGAGCCTTCGGGATAAAAGAACAAACTTCACGAATCACGATTCACGAGTCACGAGTCACGATTCACGAGTCACGAGTCACGAGTCACGAGTCACGAGTCACGA